>JACTML010000032.1 GCA_014584635.1 Nitrosomonas eutropha
TCCGGGCTCCACAGAGCAGGATGCCGGTTAATGGCCGGCCGCCGTGAGGCGAGGAACAGGGCCACAGAGACGAGCGTATTAAGTTACGGTGAAACGCGGCAACCTCCATCCGGAGCAAGATCAAATAGGCAGATGATGACGCTGCTCGTCGAGTCTGCGGGTAGATCGCTTGAGCCTGCGGGTAACCACAGGCCTAGAGGAATGACTGTTCACGACAGAACCCGGCTTATCGACCGACTTCCCCCTCTTCGAGAGCATAAGAACCATTGACTGGTTTTACCTCCTGCGAAACCTGACCTTGCATATCCCCCCTATAGTGATCAGAAACTGAGTGTTGCGGAGATCCCCTGAACAGGGTCCTGTAACATGGATTTTCTGCAGCAAGATCCTGTCAAAAAACGAGCTGAACAGCAATAGTTTTATGCCTGAAAAGCACTGTCGGCAAGCCTTGGCTGGCTTTGATTGCATCGCTTCATTTTTTCTGGTTGACAATGGCATTCCACTATAGATACCATTACTCATCTTCATAAACCACAACATATTGTGGTTTAACCAACCTGATGGTTAATGCAGTTTTCGTCGTAATCACTTGTTTTTAGTTGTTTTTCAATCAGTCATTCAATTCGCTTGAGCAGGAGAAATTCATCATGCAGCTTGCCACAGACAGCGCTTTATCTCCCCCCGTTCCGCAGCAGGATTTTCTGGAAACAATGACCGATTTGCCGGTGGCGCGACAGGATTTTTCGCAATACAAGGTTATTCGTCGTAATGGCGCAGTGGTCGCGTTTGAACCGGTCAAGATTTCTATCGCAATGACCAAGGCGTTTATCGCAGTACGGGGCGGGCAAAGTGCGGTTTCGTCCAGTATGCGCGAAATTGTGGCGCGGCTGACTGATGAAGTCATCCATGCGCTGACCCGTCGTCGTCCGGAGGGTGGCACGTTCCACATTGAGGATATTCAGGATCAGGTGGAATTGGGATTGATGCGTTCGGGTGACCATGATGTGGCGCGTGCTTATGTGCTGTACCGTGAAGAACGGGCACGTGAGCGGGCAAAACAGCAGAAAGAACAATCGGTTTCCACGCAAACGGTAGTTTTGCATGTGGTGGAAAACGGGCGCAGCATTCCGCTGGATCTGGCCCGGCTGACAGCGCGTATTCAGTCTGCCTGCCAGCAGTTGGGAGATGTTGTTCATGCCGAGCTGATCGTTAAGGCAATGCTGCGGGATTTGTATGATGGTGTGCCTGCAGAAGAAATCAGAAAATCCGCTATTTTGTCGGCACGCGCACTTATTGAGAAAGAACCGGCTTACAGTTTTGTGACTGCCCGGTTGCTGCTGGACAATATTCGTCATGAAGTGCTGGGCGAGGAAGTCGCACATGAAGCGATGCAATCACGCTATGCGGATTATTTTCCGGGATTTGTCCAGCAGGGGATTGAAGCCGGGTTACTGGATGAGCGACTGGGTCAGTTTGATCTGGCGCGACTGGCGGAAACACTGGTGGCAGATCGTGATCTGCAGTTCGGCTATCTTGGTTTGCAAACCTTGTACGACCGCTACTTTTTGCATATTTCCGAGCGGCGTATTGAATTGCCGCAGGCGTTTTTCATGCGGGTAGCCATGGGGCTGGCTCTGAACGAGATTGATCGTGAAGCACGTGCGATCGAGTTTTATCATCTCCTCTCGAAGTTTGACTTTATGAGCTCAACGCCAACGCTGTTTAATTCCGGCACACGCCGTTCACAGCTTTCCTCCTGTTACCTGAGTACCGTGCCGGACAGTCTGGATGGTATTTACGAAGCGATCAAGGAAAATGCACTGCTTTCCAAATTCGCAGGTGGGCTGGGTAATGACTGGACGCCGGTGCGGGCGATGGGCGCGCGTATCAAGGGGACCAACGGCAAATCGCAGGGGGTGGTGCCTTTTCTCAAAGTGGTATCCGATACAGCAGTGGCGGTCAATCTGGGAGGGAAACGCAAGGGAGCGGTATGCGCGTATCTGGAAACCTGGCATCTGGATATCGAGGAATTTCTGGAGTTGCGCAAGAACACCGGGGATGACCGCCGCCGTACCCATGACATGAATACGGCTGTCTGGGTGCCGGATCTGTTTGTCAAACGTATGCTGGATGATCAGGAGTGGACATTGTTTTCACCTTCTGACACACCGGATCTGCACGAAAAATATGGTCAGGCGTTTGAAGCAGCCTATGTTGCCTATGAAGAACAGGCAGCACGCGGCGAATTGACGCTGTATAAACGTATTCCGGCCAAGCAGCTGTGGCGCAAGATGCTGACCATGCTGTTTGAAACCGGCCATCCGTGGATTACCTTCAAGGATCCATGCAATATTCGCTCACCGCAAAATCATGTGGGCGTGGTGCATAGCTCCAATTTATGCACGGAAATTACGCTGAATACCAGCGACAAGGAAATCGCTGTGTGCAACTTGGGCTCAGTTAACCTGCCGGCACATGTGGTTGATGGCCAGCTGGATCTGGCTAAACTCAAGCAGACGGTTACAACTGCCATGCGTATGCTCGACAATGTAATCGACATCAATTTCTACGCAGTGGCAAAAGCGCGCAATGCCAATTTGCGCCATCGTCCGGTTGGACTGGGGATCATGGGGTTCCAGGATTGTCTGCATAAACTGGGAATTTCCTATGCTTCCCAGGAAGCGGTGGAATTTGCTGATCGTTCCATGGAAGCGGTGGCCTATCATGCTTACTGGGCATCCACTGAACTGGCAGAAGAGCGCGGTACCTATGCCACTTATCGCGGCAGTTTGTGGGATCGCGGTATCCTGCCGCAGGATTCATTAGCGCTTCTGGCAGAAGAACGCGGTGGTTATCTGGAAGCAGATATGACATCCACACTGGATTGGACGCCTTTACGCGAGCGCATCAGGCAACATGGCATGCGTAATTCCAACTGTCTGGCCATTGCACCGACAGCCACCATTGCTAACATTATTGGGGTTTCGGCCAGTATTGAACCGACTTATCAGAATTTGTATGTCAAATCCAATCTTTCCGGTGAATTTACGATTGTCAATCAGTGGCTGGTCAATGCTCTGAAAAAACAGGATCTGTGGGATGAAGTCATGATTGCAGATCTTAAACATTACGATGGGGCTGCCAGCAAGATTGATCGCATTCCCGGAAACCTGCGTGCGTTATATGTAACCGCATTCGAGATTGATCCGCGCTGGCTGGTGGAAGCAGCTGCCAGAAGACAGAAATGGATTGATCAGGCGCAGTCGCTCAATCTGTATATGGCGGGTGCTTCCGGTAAGAAAATGGATGCGCTGTACCAGCTGGCCTGGTTGCGCGGCCTGAAAACAACCTATTACTTGCGCGCGCTGGGTGCGACGACCGCAGAAAAATCAACGGTGCATACCGGCACATTGAATGCCGTTCCTTCACAACAACAAGATGGTTATACGGGCAGCAGCTCAGGACAGAGCCATTCAGTCGTCAAGCAATGTGCGATTGACGATCCGGAATGTGAGGCTTGCCAGTAAATACCAGGAGTTTTTCCAGATAATGCAAGGAGCAGAATAATGTTGAATTTTGAAGACAAAGTGTTACAACCCGGAAATATTCCGACAGGTATTCCAGTGCACAAACTGGCTGCTGAACAGCAGGCGTTCGCGGAGGATACTCCGGCAGAAAATAACCATCGCCGGGTTTCAGTAGAAGATAAGCGGATCATCAACTGCCAGGCGGATGTTAATCAGCTGGTGCCATTTAAGTATAAATGGGCGTGGGAAAAATATCTGGCAGCTTGTGCCAATCACTGGATGCCGCAGGAAATCAACATGACGCGGGATATCGCTCTGTGGAAGGATCCCCACGGCCTGACTGAAGATGAGCGTCGTATCGTCAAGCGAAATCTCGGCTTTTTTGTTACGGCGGATTCACTGGCTGCCAATAATATTGTGCTGGGAACCTATCGCCATATCACTAACCCGGAATGCCGCCAATATCTGTTGCGTCAGGCATTCGAGGAAGCGATTCATACGCATGCCTATCAGTACATTGTGGAATCCATTGGGCTGGATGAAAGTGAAATTTTTAATGCCTATCACGAGATTAAATCCATTCGTGACAAGGATGAGTTCCTGATTCCCTTCATTGATACGCTGACCAATCCCGCCTTTCAAACCGGCACGATGGAAACCGATCAGCAGCTGCTGAAAAGCCTGATCGTATTCGCCTGCATTATGGAAGGGCTGTTCTTCTATGTCGGGTTTGTGCAGATTCTGGCGCTGGGCCGGCAAAACAAGATGACCGGAGCGGCCGAGCAGTATCAGTATATTTTGCGGGATGAATCCATGCATTGTAATTTTGGCATTGATGTCATTAACCAGATCAAGCTGGAAAATCCGCATTTGTGGACTCGTGAATTCCGTGAAGAAATCAATGCATTAATGCATCGGGCAGTGGAGCTGGAGTATCGCTATGCTGAAGACACCATGCCGCGTGGTGTACTGGGGCTGAATGCGCCCATGTTCAAGGAATATCTGCGTTTTATTATCAGCCGTCGCAGCCACCAGATCGGACTGGATCCGCTTTTTCCTGAAGCAACCAATCCCTTCCCGTGGATGTCGGAAATGATGGATTTGAAAAAAGAAAAGAATTTTTTTGAAACCCGTGTAATTGAGTATCAGACGGGAGGCGTATTGAGTTGGGATTAAAATGCTGATCAATCGATTGCCGATTGAAAAAATGATGTAAAATGTTAAACGGGCCGGCTGGTTCACTTTAAAAATTCAAAAATAGAGGTGACCAGCCCTTTTTATTTTCAGATAAAAATTATGCGAGCGCACCGTTCATTTTATTCAGGATGAAGACAAAATCGAATTCCATGGTGGCATTAATTGTCGCAGTAGTATTGATTTCTCTCTCTGTTACGGTACAAGCAGATAAGCCTTTAGAAAAAAATAACAATAACAGCATTACCGTCCTGCAAACAAAACCGTATCAGGCACAATCTCGTAATCAGCAGGATGATCTGTGGGCACGTGTGCGAACCGGATTTTCCCTGACGAGCACTCAGAGCCGCGAAATCCAGCATCACGAAAATAACTTCAGTAAAAGCCAGCAGTTTATCGATCGCATCGTTGAGCGCAGTCAGCGTTATCTGTTTTACATCATGGAAGAAGTAGAGCGGCGTCACATGCCGGCCGAAATTGCACTGCTGCCGATTGTCGAAAGCGCTTTTGATCCGGAAGCCTACTCACACAGGCATGCAGCAGGGTTATGGCAATTTGTGCCTTCAACTGCAAAAGCATTTGGACTGGAACAAAACTGGTGGCATGACGAACGGCGTGACATCATTGCGGCTACGCAGGCTGCGCTGGATTATCTGCAGATGCTCCACAAAATGTTTGGTAACTGGAAACTGGCACTGGCCGCATACAACTGGGGCCAGGGATCGCTGAAAAAGGCAATTGACGAAAACCACGGTGGAAATAAATCAATCAGTTATCGACATATCAATCTTCCCGCCGAGACCAGAAATTACGTTTCCAAGCTGATTGCCATCAGGAATATTATTGCCCATCCCCGCCGTTACGGTATCCGGCTGAAACCCATCCCGAACCGGCCTTATTTCGAACAGATTACCATTACCCAGCAGATCGATGTTCAGCTGGCTGCCAGGCTGGCTGGAATTTCGGAAAATGAATTCAACGCACTGAACCCGGCGTATCACCGGCCGGTTATCAGAGGGGAAGAATCTCCACGTACCTTGCTGCTGCCTGCTGCCAAAATCAAGACGTTTGTAGATAATCTGGAGAGTTACGACAAGGTACTGGTTTCATGGCGTGTCTATCAGATACAGTCAGCCGATACTTTGCAGAGTTTATCCAGCCGGTACCGTATTTCTGTTGCCAAACTGGCTGAGATCAATGGTATTTCCGCGCGGGCAGCCCTGAAAAAAGGACAGACATTGCTTGTGCCGCGTGATGGTAACGGCATCAGGGAGAGAACCTATCTGGCATACAACAACCTGCTCAAGACATCAGCGGGTCTTCCGGCATCGGCCAGATCGCCCAGAACCGAGC
Source organism: Nitrosomonas eutropha (assembly GCA_014584635.1). GTDB lineage: Bacteria > Pseudomonadota > Gammaproteobacteria > Burkholderiales > Nitrosomonadaceae > Nitrosomonas > Nitrosomonas eutropha_B. Next base: position 6,075 of record JACTML010000032.1, read on the forward strand.
ACCTTGTCTATATCGTCAGGAAAGGGGATACGCTGCAGGCGATTGCCAGACGTTACGGGATTGATATTAATAGCGTCCGCTCATCCAACAAAGGAAGTGATCGACTTTCCATCGGGCAGAAACTGACGCTCAAGCTGGCTGTCCCCTTCAACAGGCCTTATTCCTCCTGAACAATCAGCAGTAGCTGGCCGGAACATACGTAATCTCCCTGTTTGCAGCTGATTTGCTGCACAACCCCGCTGACAGGCGCGCTCAGGGTGATTTCCATTTTCATGGATTCAATGATAATAACCGGATCCCCGGTACTAACTGTCTGTCTGGTTTCAATCAATAGTCGCCATACAGTACCGGTTACATCCGAACTGACGGCATGCGCGCCATCTGGCAGGCTGATTTCATTTTTGGCGCAAGCATAATCAAGCATATCTTCGTCATTACTCTGCTGTACACCTTCTCTCTGCCAGCGTTCGCGTTCGGCTTCAAATGCTTGTTGCTGCCGGGATTTGAATGCCCTGATACTGTCTGCGTGCTGCTGCAAAAATGCCTGATAGGTGCGCAGACTGAAGATGGTCTCTTCCGTGCGCAGTGTGAAACGCCCTGTAATAAAATCCTGGCGTAATTCCAGCAGTTCGCGCTCTGAAACGGGATAAAAGCGGATCTGGTCGAAAAAACGCAACAGCCATGGCTTGCCGGCAACAAAGTCGCGTGTCTGACGATAACGGTTCCACATTTGTACCGTTCGTCCGACAAATTGATAGCCGCCCGGGCCTTCCATGCCGTAAATACAAAGATACGCTCCGCCAATTCCCACGGCATTTTCCGGTGTCCAGGTGCGTGCAGGATTGTATTTGGTGGTAACGAGGCGATGGCGAGGATCAACCGGTGTGGCAACGGGTGCACCCAGATAAACATCTCCCAGTCCCATCACCAGGTAGCTGGCATCAAAAACAATACGTTTGACGGCTTCAATATTTTCCAGCCCGTTCATGCGGCGAATAAATTCAATGTTGCTTGGACACCAAGGCGCATCCGACCGGACCGATTGCATGTACTTTTCGATTGCCAGCCGTGTGGCAGCGTCATCCCAGGAGAGAGGGAGGTGGACAATACGCGAAGGAATTTCCATATCATCGATAGCCGGCAAATCCTGTTCGGCGGCGATGAGCCGGTTCAATAACCGGTCGCGTGCCAGCAGTCGTGAATCGTAATGGATCTGCAAAGAACGAATACCGGGGGTAATATCAAGAATTCCAGGCAAATCTTTCTGGTCGATACGCTGCTGTAACCAGGTCATCAGGGCGTGCGCGCGAAAATGCAGTGCAATATCGAGTATCGGTTCGCCGTATTCAATCAGCAGATATTTGTCTCCTGACTGTCGATATACCACCTGCACCTGCCCGTTATCGGCCGGGATCCGGTGTAATACCGGGTTTCCTCGCCCGGTCGGAAGTGCTGGAATATCCGCTGCTGCACGTGTGAAGATATCCGGCTCGCGGATCATTTTATCCTGCTGCTGTTCCAGCAGGAGCGCGTGTTCGGTGGTGAGCGGATAAAAACGTACGCTGTCGCCCGGTTTGAGCTGACCTGTCTTCCATAGTTCTGCCTGGGCGATTACGGCCGGGCAGACGAAGCCACCCAGACTGGGGCCATCCGGACCCAGGATGATAGGCATATCACCAGTAAAATCTATTGTGCCGACTGCATAAGCATTGTCATGAATATTGGAGGGATGCAGTCCGGCTTCTCCGCCATCCTTGCGTGCCCATTGCGGTTTGGGACCAATCAAGCGCACGCCGGTGCGGCTGGAGTTATGGTGCACCTTCCAGTCAGTTGCGAAAAATGTATCAATATCGTCTTCAGTAAAGAAATCCGGTGCACCGTGCGGGCCATATAACACGCCTATTTCCCACTGATGGGTGTAATGCGGGATACATTCGGCTGGCAGTGTTCCGGTTGCCGTTTCCCTGGCAGGCAAAATACGCAACACATCGCCGGCACGCAGTGCGCGTCCGGCATGTCCACCGAATTGTCCCAATGTAAAGGTGGATTTACTGCCTAGATAATCCGGCACCTGAATCCCGCCCTGAACCGCGAAGTAGGCGCGACTGCCAGACTGCTGAATTTTGCCGAATCGCAGTAGCGCGCCTGCCGGAATAAAATGAGATCGCCATTGCTCCAGCGACTTATCATCCAGCCAAATGTCAATTGGTGCGCCACATACAGCAATGAGAGCGTTACAGTTGAATCGTAGCGTGGGTCCGGACAAGGTAATCTCCAGTCCAGCTGCTTCATCCGGATTACCAGCCAGTCGATTGGCCAGACGAAACGCCAGGCTGTCCATCGGTCCGGAAGGCGGCACACCCACATTCCAGTAACCTGTTCTGCCCGGATAATCCTGTACGGTTGTCTGCACACCGGCGTTGAGCACATCCAGAGAAGAGGGTTGATAATAGAATCCGGCAAGGTATTTCGTATTAACCTGTCCGCTACGGAATACCATGCCGGACAATACCTGTTTGAGATAATCCAGATTGGTTTCAATGCCGTAGAGCGTGGTTTGATTCAGCGCGGCAATCAGATGGTCGATTGCCTGATCGCGATCGGCCGCATGCACGATAATTTTGGCCAGCATCGGGTCGTAAAAAGCGGAGACTTCGCATCCTGCATCCACCCAGGTTTCAATCCGTGCAGTTGCCGGAAAATCAACTGCACTCAGCAAGCCACTGGAGGGCTGAAAATTTTTTGCAGGATTTTCCGCGTACACACGCGCCTGAATGGCAGCACCTTGTGGCTGAATAGTGAATGATGCCAGCGATGGCAATGCATCAGCGCCCAGCAGAACCATCCACTCGACCAGATCAATACCGGTCGCCATTTCAGTTACCCCATGCTCCACTTGCAGCCGGGTGTTGACTTCCAGAAAATAAAACCGGTCAGCTTCCGCGTCATACACATATTCCACTGTGCCGGCGGACCGGTACTGCACTGATTTCATCAGACGTACCGCCGTTTCCTGCAGTGCTGTACGAGTTGATGAAGACAAACCGGGGGCCGGTGTTTCTTCAATAACCTTCTGATTACGCCGCTGCATGGAGCAATCACGTTCCCCCAGCGCAATTACATTTCCCCGGCCGTCACCGAATATCTGCACTTCAATGTGGCGCGCCTGATCGATGTATTTTTCCAGGAACAGACCAGCATTGCTGAAATTGCTTTGTGCCAGATTCCTGACAGATTCGTAGGCATCCAGCAGTTCCTGCTGGTCACGGCATAAACGCATGCCGATTCCACCTCCTCCTGCTGTACTTTTCAGCATAACCGGATAGCCGATCCGGTGAGCTTCCTGACAGGCTGTTTCGATATTGTCGAGTAATCCGGTACCTGGCAGCATGGGAACATCAAGCTGTCGGGCAAGCGTCCGGGCAGTGTGCTTCAGGCCAAAAGTGCGTATCTGCTCAGGTGAGGGGCCCAGAAAACAAATTCCCTGTGCCGTGCATTGCTCGGCAAACCAGGCGTTTTCACTTAAAAATCCGTATCCTGGATGGATTGCCTGGGCACCTGTCTGCCGTGCAGCTTCCAGTATTTTGTCAGGACACAGATAGCTTTCGCTGGCGAGCCCATCACCGATACAGATACTTGCATCGGCGTCCAGCACATGACGTGATAACGCATCGGCCTTCGTAAAAACAGCCACACTTTCGATTTTCATTCGACGTAACGTGCGCATAATGCGGCAAGCGATAGCGCCACGATTGGCAATCAGAATTTTTGTAAACATGAGTTCTCCTACTGCCGGTTCCGTATAGTTAAACAAAAACAGTTTTGAGATCAGTTCTCAGGAAAATGCATAATGGCCGGTTAAAAACCTTTGGCTGTCTGACGAACAGGTATGAAAAGAAGCAAGAGATGTGGAGCGGGACTGGAGGAAAAGGTAAAAAAGCAGGAAACACGCATAATCAATCTCCGGGAAATCAGGGAATCTGTTGCAATAATACATATGACATTACGCACGCTAATCTCCCGGGCTTTTGTCCCTCCGTGGAGCTTCAATGATGCTGAAGCCTCAGGCTCTCGGACCAGTCATTTTCTGTTAGGGAACCCCTGTAAAACTATCTGCGTTGCTATTTCTGCGTTAAAAATCGGCTCAAAATGCTCATTTATTACGTATAAATTCCGCTCTCTCGCCGATTTTTGCCTTGAACTGACTGCCTCGCTAACGTTTTGCAGAGGTTCCGCAGAAAACCGGAACCCTAGCCTGAAGTAATTGCAACCAGCCGGCGGCGCAATGAATGGTAATACCTGCCTTGCTCGTTGCAATTAAAATATAACTCAAGGGTAACGAATCTTTACCGGAATCACAATATTTCTTTTAATTTCCTGTAAAAATAGATAAATAGAGGGTATTTGTATCGAACCATCTAATCGTTTTTTACTGAAGCGCGTAATATTTTCCTTGTGTTTCAAAAAAATCAATGTATATAATAAAACCATACTTTGGTTGTAGTAATTGCGTTCAGTAAGATCTCGCAACGAGCAAACTATCAAAAGTATCGCTGTTTTACGAAACTAGGGTTCCGGCTATTCTAATGCAATAGCGCCTGGTCCGAGAGTTTCGGGCTCTGCTGCAAGAGCTCCACGGAGGGATAAAAGCCCGGGAGGTTATGTTAAATACATGAACTTCCGGAGCCCGAAATGGAAAGTACAGCTCATCCGCATACCGCCATCTCAAACCTGTTCCTGTCAGCTGCTGATCGTTATCCGGCAGGCAATGTTGTTCTGTGTTGTATCAGTTATTCCGGTTTAACCATCTTCAGATTATGGGTTATCGCACCCATTCATGCTTTCCCGGTAGTCAATCGTGCAGTTTTTGTTGACACATACCATCCCTGATTTCCAAGAGAGAAACGATATGCCAACAATAAAAGAAAGCGACTTGTTCCCGGCAGTAAATAATGAACGAATTGATGAGGCTGAATCAGAACGTAAAAGTACCAATGAGGCAGGGCAGCTTTGTCGCAGCATGAGTGTCTGGAATTGCTGCACACTGGGATTCTCGGTGGTATCGCCGGTTGTGGGGTTGTATGCCATTTTTGGCGTTGAAAACCAGGTGACAGGGGGAGGATGGATTGCTGCACTGATTTTATGTCTGTTCATGCAGCTGATGGTGGCCACTGTCTATGCTGAGCTTTCATCACAATTTCCCATTGCCGGTGGCGCTTACAAATGGTCTCGTCATTTAATCGGACCCAGAACCGGCCAGTATGCCGGAATCATTTATGTCAGCTCGGTCATTGCCATGCTGACTACCACCGCTTATACGGGAGGAATGTGGCTTTCTGCAGTCATTGTGGGAGGAGATACGCAAGGTGCTTCAGCTGTTATCTGGGGAGGGGTATTTCTGCTGATTTGCACGCTGGTGAATATCGTCAGTCAGAGGGCTTACAAAATCATCAACCTGCTCGGTGTCAGTGCGGAAGTGCTGGGTTCGATATGTGTTGCACTGATTCTGTTTTTCTTCTTTCGCATTTATCCGGTTTCCGAGCTGTTTGAGCATCTGGGAACCGGGCTTGCGCCCACCAATGTGACGGCTTTTCTGGCAGCACTGGCTATTGCAGGCTGGGCATTTATCGGATTTGATTCCTGTTCTACTATTGCTGAAGAAGCACACAACCCTGAACGGGTTATCCCGCGTGCGATTTTTTTGTCACTGCTGGCAGTAGGCAGTGTCGTACTGTTCAATTCTTCCGCGCTGATGTTGTCAGTCAGCCATACTACACTGATCGAAGCCAGCGCCACTTCTGATCCCATTTCCCCGATTATTGCCGGAACAATCGGGACATGGGCCGCCAAGCCGTTTCTGGTGATTGTCATGACAGCCTTTCTTTCCTGCGGATCATCCGTGGTGAACTATGCCTCGCGTATTGTTTTTTCAATGGCGCGCGAGGGCAATCTTCCGTCCTTTTTTGCGCGTGTTACCAGAAAAACGCAGCTGCCGCGCAATGCAATTATTGGAACCGTGCTGATGGCTGGCCTTGGCCTGCTGTTCGGGCTGAATGATGGTGCCGTGGCAACAATTATCGCTTTTGGAACCGGAGGGCTGTACGCCATGTTTTCCATGACAACAGGTGTGGGTTTGTATGCGCGGCTTACGGGCCGGTGGAATCCGGCTCTGGGCGCACTGCGACTGGGAAGATGGGGATTGGTAATCAATATCGTGGCTTTCGTCTGGGCATTGTTTGAGCTGATCAATATCGGCTGGCCACGCGACTATATCGCTGCTCCGGGAGCAAGCTGGTGGCAGCTTTGGGCTGTGCCGCTCGTGCTTGGTGTCATACTGGTTCTGACAACGCTGCACGTGCAGATGGGGCATAGACGCGCAATAAAAAAGTTTTAAACATTACTGCTGCGGGCAATTTTCGCAAGCAGGCTCACAGTAACCCGCTGTAATAAGGAGGTAAGGTATGAATCAGATTACTCAGTATCTTTGGGAAACACATATTCCCGGTGGCTGCCACTGGTCGGGTGTGGTACGCCGGGGAACAACGTTACGCTTGACTGATACGACAGGAGGCGCCAACGCCGCTGTGCTGTTTTACAACCTGGAAGAAAAGCTGGAGCGCTACAACATGGCCGATACGCTCAAGACGCAGCATACGTTCCATTTGACCAAAGGCCACGCCTGTCACTCTGATATGGGGCGGATTTTCTGCTGCATTACCGAAGATACTGCCGGCTGGAACGATACCGTCTGCGGTCTGAGTGATGCTGGTCTGATACGCCAGAAATACGGTATGGGGCGCTATCAGGAGCTGCGTAACGATATGTACCGCAGCGGGCTTGACGGCATGCTGATTGAGCTGGGGAAATGGGGGCTGGGCAGGCGTGATGTCGTCTCCAATATCAACTTTTTCAGCAAGGTAACCGCCGATTCCGCCGGGGAGCTGCAATTTCATGCGAGTCACAGCAAGGCAGGTGATCATGTGGATCTGGCTTTTGAAATGGATACACTGGTTGTCCTGTCTGCTGCCTCACATCCGCTTGATCCGGCAAAAACCTATCATCCTGGCGCAATCAGCCTGGCGGTGTTTCCGTCTCCCGCTACTGCAAAAGGTAGCTGCACCCACATCGCGGAGAATGCGCGCGCGCTGGAGAATACCCGACGTCTTTATGCTTATGGAGGTGAAAAATGAGCACACACAATCTGGTTGAAAGTACACTGAATCCTGATCTTGCAGTTGTCAACGAAGTCTGTGCCGCTGGAGAACCGTGGGTTAAAGAAATAAAAAAGGGACAGGTATTCCGTATCGTTGATCTTGAAGGGAATCAGGCAGTCGATACGCTTTTTTACAGTGCGCACGATGCAACAGAGCGTTACAGTGCGTCCGACACCATTTCCCGACAGCACAGCCTGTATCTGACGGCGGGCAGTAAGCTCTATTCCAATTTTGGCAATGTCATGCTGACTATCACTGCAGATACCTGCGGACGGCATGATACGGTAGGCGGAGCGTGTGCTGCTGAAAGCAATACTACCCGCTACGCACTGGAGAAATATCCGATGCACAGTTGCCGGGATAACTTCCTGCATGCCTTGGCGCATGATCCGGTATGCGAACGGTTTGGTATGAGCAAGCGCGATATTCCTGCCAATATCAATTTCTTCATGAATGTCCCGGTGACCGAAGCAGGTAACCTGGAGTTTGCTGATGGTGTTTCTGCACCTGGCAAATATGTGGAAATGCAGGCTGAAATGGATGTAGTGGTGCTGATTTCAAATTGTCCGCAACTGAATAATCCGTGTAATGCCTACAACCCTACCCCAATTCGTCTGCTTGTCTGGCCGCGTATGTAACAGCGGCCAGATCCAACCCCATTCTGAACCAGACACCACCGAGTATGGAGAACAAAATGTCCGATAAAGCATTAATTGAAGTTGTCACGCCGGGAGTACAAACCACTGTTCAGGATTACCCCGGGAGGCAGGGTTACTGGAATGTGGGTGTGCCGCCTTCCGGACCGATGGATAGTCTGGCATTCAGACTGGCTAATCGTCTGGCAGGAAATGAAGAAGGACTGGCTGCCATTGAAATCACGTTTGCGGGACCGACGCTGTATTTTCACTGCGATGCTGTTATCGCGGTAACCGGCGCACCTGTCGAGGTAATCTTAAATGGGAAACCGCTGGCACAGTGGACATCCCACAAAATCAAGGCAGGCGCTTATCTTGTTTTTGGTGATGTGCTGGATCAGGGAAGCCGGGTTTATCTGGCAGTGCAGGGAGGGATTGATGTTCCAGACTATCTGGGGAGCAAATCCACTTTTATGCTGGGCCAGTTTGGCGGGCATGAGGGCCGTACCCTCCAGGCAGGCGATAAGTTAAACATTGCGACGAGCGCTCTCGCGGAATATGTTCCGCGTGAGTTGTCGTCAGCAGTCGTACCGCAATATACGCATCACTGGAAAATTGCAGTGCTGTATGGCCCGCATGGTGCGCCGGATTTTTTTACAGAAAAAAGTGTTACAGACTTTTTTGCGGCTGAGTGGACAGTGCACCATAACTCGGATCGTACTGGCGTGCGTTTGCTTGGTCCCAAACCGCAGTGGGCGCGCACGGACGGTGGGGAAGCCGGGCTGCATCCTTCCAATGTGCACGATGTGCCTTATTCCATTGGCGCAGTGGATTTTACCGGTGATTTACCGGTTATCCTGGGGCCAGATGGCCCTAGCCTGGGCGGATTTGTCTGTCTGGTAACGTTGGCTTACGCCGAGCAGTGGAAAATGGGACAGCTTCGTCCGGGTGATCGCATTACCTTTCATCGTATTTCTGCAGACGAAGCGGCAACGCTGGAAGCTGCTCAGGATAATCTCATTCGGACATTGCAGCCTGTCGCAGTAGCGCCGGCAGCGGCACATACGCCTGTGGCAATAGATACTCCGGTTTTGCATACCATTCCTGAAAAGGGTGAGCAGGTGCAAGTTGTTTACCGGCAGGCAGGAGACAAAAATCTGCTGGTGGAATATGGCCCGATGACGCTTGATTTCAATCTGCGTTTTCGTATTCACGCGCTGATGGAATGGTTGCAGCAGGCTGTAAACGAGAAGGATCTACCTGGAATCGTAGATTTAACTCCTGGTATCCGCTCGCTGCATATCCGTTTTGATTCCAGAATGTTATCGCGCGATAAACTGGTAGATACGCTGCTGCTGGCAGAAAAAGAACTGCCTTCTGTGGAAAACATGGAAGTAGCCTCACGTATTGTGCATTTACCCCTCTCCTGGAATGATCCATCCGTTCAGTTGGCGATGAAGAAATATATGCAGTCTGTACGCAAGGATGCGCCATGGAATCCGGATAATATCGAATTTATTCGCCGTATCAACGGGTTGGATAGTATCGATGAGGTCAGGCATATTGTTTTCAATGCGAGCTATATGGTGATGGGACTGGGAGATGTTTACCTGGGCGCACCGCTGGGCACTCCTGTTGATCCCAGGCATCGTCTGGTCACTACCAAATATAATCCGGCACGCACTTGGACACCGGAAAATGCCGTGGGAATTGGTGGTGCCTATATGTGTGTATACGGGATGGAAAGCCCGGGCGGCTATCAGCTCGTGGGGCGTACCATACAAATGTGGAACAGCCATATACAAACACATGATTTCAAGGAAGGTAAACCGTGGTTGCTGCGTTTTTTCGATCAGGTGCGCTTCTATCCTGTGACGGAGGCGGAGCTGACCAGGCTGCGCAAAGATTTTCCAAATGGAAATTTCACTCTGCGTATTGAAGAAGAACGCTTTAACCTCAAGCAATACAACAATTTTTTAAAAGAGCATGCTGCATCGATTGCAGCTTTTAAAACAAAGCAAAAAGCTGCTTTTATTGCAGAACGTGAACGCTGGAAAGCAGAAGGACAGGAAAATTATACAACCGCTGAAATCCTGGAAAATGATGCAACACCCGGTAACATCACCATTTCTGCAGGCATGCGTGCGATAAGCACACACCTGACCGGTGTCATCTGGAAATTGCTGGCGAGTGAAGGGCAGCATGTAAATGCGGGAGACAACCTGGCTGTGTTGGAGTCCATGAAAATGGAGTTTGTGATCCGGGCACCTGTCAATGGTGTGATCCAGCAAGTACTTTGTAAAGCGGGAAGCAAAGTTTCAGCGAAACAGATACTGTTCCTGATCAGGGAAGAAGGCGAGTAAAACCGTTTATTCTTTGATAATCCTTATTTTTCAGTAATTTAACTATCAATTTCGGGATCTTCCGGAAGGGTGATCATGCGCCACTTCCGGAAATTCTGCTAAATCAAGCTCACACCTTATACCGTTTAACAGCTGCGGTATTTCGATTTTTACCCCATCCCGTTTGTATTCTGCAGTCTGGTGACATGCGAACCGGATTCACTTGACCAGAACAGCGTTCGATTTTGCTCCCTTGATTAAAGCCTTGAACAGATTTTTGCAGCTGTGAATCAGGGTTGCCCGGAGTCTGTCGGATTTCCTTACATAATGTATGGAGTAGCCAATACTACCTCATTATTATTGATACAAATCAACAAGATATATTTGTGGCACGAAGATTGCATTATTAATGATGAGGTACTCATTCCTTACTATTGCTGCAATGGCAGC
>JACTML010000224.1 GCA_014584635.1 Nitrosomonas eutropha
CCACGCTCGCTGCATCATCATACCTGCTGCGATAAAATCGAGCAGGGTTTGTGGCATTCTCTCTGCTTTAATAAGCAGATGGCCAGCACAAAAAATTGCTGGCAGAAAATCAAGTTGAATACGAGGCGCAATTGTTCCAAACAAATAGCGGTTAAAAAAATCCAGACGTTCCCAGCTTCGCATCACCCAACGCATCAAACGAGCTGTTAAGGGATCCACCCCCACGGCACGCTCTGGTATGCGACCCTTACTGAAACTGGTATCCCATTCGATGATTTGTTTATGCACTTGATACGCTTCCGGGCAAGTCAAACGAATATGTGCGTTCTGCCAAAGCAGTTTTGAAACCTCATACCGATCCGCCAGCGTTTCAAAAAATTGTATGGTGTAACCTTCACCTACCGCAGTCTGTATGGCAATACGCTGATTTGCGGTAAGCGGAGTTGTTTTCATCAGCCGCCTCTGAACAGTGCGTACCTCAATGAATGGATATAATGGATCACGCATGAGTGTTGAATCAGTTTCAAATTCCACATCATAAACCGGTGCGGTATCCGGTGTACCCACCCGATGTTTCCAAACAGCTTTCAACCCGTGCTGAGTAGCTGCAATGTGGATGGTTTCCAGCAAGGCACCATGTGCCATGTGGCTGGCCCGGCCTTCAAAATCATATACGCACCAGTCACGCGTATCATAGCCATGAATCGCAATGTGATTGTTGTCAATAATTTCGAAGCGCCAGGGCTGGGTGTTATCACCACTGGGTGCCCAACGTGCTATATCGAGAATTTTTAGTAATACATCACGATCGATCATGTAGCTCTCCAGTAGATTACGTGCGGGTAAGTAGTTTGCGGGCCAACAAAATTCCGATGCGCTGAAGAGGATTACGATTGCCTCCCGGTCGCCAGGTTTTCACAAATTTATTCCGATAAGCATCAAAATGGTATCCCCATGGGGCTACCACCAGCTTGCCCCGGCCAAGCAATATTTTAAATGCTTCGGTTGCTGCCAATCCGCAACAAAGCTGACACGCCATAATTGTGGAAGGCCCCTTATGCTGTAAAAAGTTGATTTGTGATGGATCTACCAGATAGTCGCGCTGTAGCATTGCTGGTGATAAGCCAAGCAAAAAACGAATCAGCATTTCCTCTTCATCACACTCATCCAGACAAAAATATTCCTCGAAAGACATTTTTCCCGGTAAAAAAACTAATACGGCCGCTCCCATCCCCAACGGCGCAGCGGTAACAGCTGGAATCCCCAAACGATGACATGCGGCAAACACAGCTCTACGCGCAGGAAGAGCAAAAAAATCCAACCCATCAACGTACAGATCAGCATTCTCAAGAAAATCGTCCAGATTTTCCTCATTTATTCCTGCCGGGAATTGCCGGATAACAAGATCAGGGTTGATATCACGTGCCATACCAGCCAGCACCTCAACTTTTGATTTACCTAATGAAGATACCGTTGCACCAGCTTGCCGGTTAAAATTAGCAGTTTCAAAAGTATCAAAATCGGCGATATTAAATGTGCCGATTCCCAGTCTTGCCAGCGTCAGCAGATGCCCGCCACCCACTCCGCCCATCCCGGCAATTGCAATGCGCTTATTATTAAGCAACGACTGCTCTTCCTCTGTAACCCAGCCTATGTTGCGTGAGAAAGCAGTTTTATAATCAAAACGATCCATTATTTCCTGTCCGGTAATTTATCTAAATTCAGAAAAATGATTTTATCTGTCAGACATGATTTCCAACCCAAATGTGTCGGGTTTATATATCTCTTATTATTAGTTATAACGTATTTTTATCTCATTCCCCGGCCATTTTGAAGTCAGTCCCTTGTACACTGCTACTTTGATGAAAGCAGCTTTACTTTAAATTTTATGGCTCAATTCAAACTGGCCCTTCGCAACCTCATCCGAAACAAACGCCGTAGCGCAGTATCTGTCAGTACAGTTACCTTTGGCATTATCGCTCTATTACTCGCAAGCGGATTCATTGAATGGATTTTCCAGGATTTCCGTGAAACCACCATCCACTCTCAACTAGGCCATCTACAGATCATTAAACCGGGTTATTTTGAAGCTGGCAAAGCGGATCCCTACCGTTTTCTATTCTCGGATAATCTTGAACGGGACTTATTAAAAAATCCTACGTTTCAAAACAGCAGCCATCTGATCAAAGCGATTGTACCGCGCTTAAGTTTTAGCGGGCTAGCCAGCCACGGTGACGCCACGCTCTCATTCATTGGCGAAGGAGTGGATCCGCAGGAACAAGTTTATTTCGGTAATGCGCTCAAGATCTCGACCGGAAGTAATTTATCGGCTGATCATCCTGATCACCTTATCATGGGTGAAGGATTAGCCCGTAATCTGGGGGTAAAAGCAGGTGATCAGATAGTATTACTGGTGAACACGGCAACAGGTGGAATCAATGCCGTTGAAATGACTATCAGCGGTCTGTTCTCTACCGTTACCAAATCGTATGATGACAATGCATTGCGCCTGCCGATCAGCACCGCACAGCAGTTATTGCGTACCCAGGGAGCTCACAGTTGGGTAGTACTGTTGAACGACACCCACCAAACCGATGCAGCACTGGCGGCGTTACGTAACACATTATCGCAAGATCGCTTTGAAATCGTTCCCTGGTATCAACTGGCTGATTTCTACAATAAAACAACCGTTCTGTTTACAAAGCAGGTGCAAGCCATCAAGCTGATCATTGCACTCATCATTCTGCTCGGCATCTCCAATACCATGACGATGAACGTGGTGGAGCGTACCGGCGAAATCGGAACAGCAATGGCATTGGGTGTAAAGAAACTCGACATTCTGCGCCAGTTTCTATGCGAAGGCGCTCTGATCGGCGGGATAGGCGGCGCGCTGGGTATACTGATCGGATGGTTGCTCGCTACAATTATTTCCAGTATCGGCATTCCGATGCCCCCCCCTCCGGGTATGGCCCGCGGTTATATCGGGGAGATACTACTCACCTCGAACATGGTGCTGGAAGCATTGGCGCTTGCTATTCTCACCACACTCATCGCCAGCGTTTACCCCGCCTGGAAAGCCTC
>JACTML010000016.1 GCA_014584635.1 Nitrosomonas eutropha
GAGGCTTTCCAGGCGGGGTAAACGCTGGCGATGAGTGTGGTGAGAATAGCAAGCGCCAATGCTTCCAGCACCATGTTCGAGGTGAGTAGTATCTCCCCGGTATAACCACGGGCCATGCCGGGAGGAGGGGGCATCGGAATGCCGATACTGGAAATAATTGTAGCGAGCAACCATCCGATCAGTATACCCAGCGCGCCGCCGATCCCGCCGATCAGAGCGCCTTCGCATAGAAACTGGCGCAGAATGTCGAATTTCTTTACACCCAATGCCATTGCTGTTCCGATTTCGCCGGTACGCTCCACCACGTTCATCGTCATGGTATTGGAGATGCCGAGCAGAATGATGAGTGCGATGATCAGCTTGATGGCTTGCACCTGCTTTGTAAACAGAACAGTTGTTTTATTGTAGAAATCAGCTAGTTGATACCATGGCACGATCTCGAAATGATCTCGCGGTAATGTATTACGTAATGCCACCAGTATTTGATCGGTCTGGCTGGTATCATTCAGCAGTACTACCCAACTATGAGCCCCTTGGGTACGCAATAACTGCTGTGCCGTACTGATCGGTAAGCGCAATGCACTATCATCATATGATTTGGTAACGGTGGAGAACAGACCGCCGATAGTCATTTCAACGGCATTGATTCCGCCTGTTGCCGTGTTCACCAGTAATACTATTTGATCACCTGCTTTTACTCCCAGATTACGTGCTAATCCTTCACCCATGATAAGGTGATCAGGATGGTCAGCAGATAAATTGCTTCCGGTCGAGATCTTGAGCGCATTACCGAAATAAACTTGTTCCTGCGGATCTACTCCTTCGCCAATGAATGAAAGCGTGGCATCACCATGACTAATCAATCCGCTGAAGCTTAAGCGAGGCACAATCGTTTTGATCGAATGGCTGTTGCTTTGGAGTGTAGAATTTTCCAATAAGCTTGGCTTAAGATCATCCGAGAGTAGAAAATGGTAGGGATCAGCCTTACCGGCTCCAAAATAACCCGGTTTAATAATCTGTAGATGGCCTAATTGGGAGTGAATAGTGGTTTCACGGAAATCCTGGAAAATCCATTCAATGAATCCACTCGCGAGTAACAGAGCGACAATGCCAAAGGCAACTGTGCTGATTGATACTGCGCTACGGCGCTTGTGACGGGTGAGATTGCGAAAGGCCAGCTTGAATTGAGCCATGAAATTTAAAGTAGTGTAGTTTTCATCAAAATAGCAGTGTACAAGGGACTGACTTCAAAATGGCCTGAAAAATTAGATAAAAATACGCTATAACTAATGACAAGAAACCTATAAAACCGGCACTTTGGTAGGGAATTATGTCGGACAGATACAATCATTTTCCTGAATTTTGATAAATTACCGGATAGAAAATAATGGATCATTTTGATTATAAAACTGCTTTTTCACGTAACATAGGTTGGGTTACGGAAGAAGAACAGTTGTTGCTTAATGATAAGCGCATTGCCATTGCCGGGATGGGCGGAGTGGGTGGTGGACATTTACTGACACTGACGAGGTTGGGAATCGGTGCATTTAATATCGCCGATTTTGATACTTTTGAAACTGCTAATTTTAACCGGCAAGCTGGTGCAACGGTATCTTCATTAGGCAAACCAAAAGTTGAGGTGCTGGCTGATATGGCGTGTGATATCAACCCTGACCTTGCTATCCGGCAATTTCCGGCAGGAGTAAATGAAGAGAATCTGGATGATTTTCTACAAGATGTAGATTTGTATGTTGATGGATTGGATTTTTTTGCACTTTCAGCGCGCAGAGCTGTTTTTGCCGCATGTCATCGTTTAGGGATTCCAGCTGTAACGGCTGCACCGTTGGGTATGGGGGCGGCGGTACTTATTTTCCTACCGGGAAAAATGTCTTTCGAACAGTATTTTTGTCTGGATGAGTGTGATGAAGGGGAAATGCTGATTCGTTTTTTAATCGGTTTATCACCAGCTATGCTGCAGCGCGGCTATCTGATAGATCCATCACAAGTAAACTTTTTACAGCATAAAGGGCCTTCCACAATTATGGCGTGTCAGCTTTGTTGCGGATTGGCAGCAGCTGAAGTGCTTAAAATATTGCTTGGCCGGGGCAAGCTAGTGGTAGCCCCATGGGGCTACCATTTTGATGCTTATCGGAACAAATTTGTGAAAACCTGGCGCCCCGGCGGCAATCATAACCCCCTTCAGCGTATCGGACTCTGGATGGCTCGCAGAATGTTTGCACGTATGCAATCCATCGGAGAACAAAATGACTAGTCGTGATGTATTACTGGAAATTCTTGATGTAGCACGTTGGGCACCCAGTGGTGATAATACCCAGCCTTGGCGCTTCGAAATTATCGACAACAATCACATTGCGATTCATGGCTATGATACGCGTGACTGGTGCATATATGATTTTGAAGGACGGGCCAGCTATATGGCTCATGGCGCATTACTCGAAACGATACGTATTGCAGCCGCGGAATATGGTTTAAAAGCTGTCTGGATGCATCGAGCAGGAACACCAGATACTGCACCGATTTACGATATAGGGCTTGAATCTGATCCGACATTAATACAGGATCCTTTATATCCGTTTATCGAGAGACGTACGGTTCAGAGACGGCCAATGAAAACAACTCCGCTTACCGCAAATCAGCGTATTGCCATACAGACTGCGGTAGGTGAAGGTTACACCATACAATTTTTTGAAACACTGGCGGATCGGTATGAGGTTTCAAAACTGCTTTGGCAGAATGCACATATTCGTTTGACTTGCCCGGAAGCGTATCAAGTGCATAAACAAATCATCGAATGGGGTACAAGTTTCAGTAAAGATCGTATACCAGAGTGTGCGGTAGGAGTAGATGCATTAACCGCCAAATTAATGCGTTGGGTCATGCAAAGCTGGGAACGTCTCAATTTTTTTAATCGCTATCTGTTTGGAACAATTGCGCCTCGTATTCAACTTGATTTTCTGCCCGCAATTTTTTGTGCTGGCCATCTGCTTATTAAAGCAGAGAGAATGCCACAAACCCTGCTCGATTTTATCGCAGCAGGTATGATGATGCAGCGAGCGTGG
>JACTML010000173.1 GCA_014584635.1 Nitrosomonas eutropha
AAAGCAGCCGCTTTTCTTAAACCCTATAAATTGTCGATGGGTTTTAGTCTGCTGGCGTTATTTGTAACTGCCGGAATTACGCTTTCAATCGGACAGGGCATACGGTTGCTGGTTGATCAGGGATTTGCTACGCAATCTTCTGAATTGTTAGGGCGATATGTGCTGATTTTTCTGGCACTGGTGGTGCTGCTTGCAATAGGTACGTTTACACGTTACTACTGGGTAACCTGGCTTGGAGAACGGGTGATCGCAGATATCCGGCGTAAAGTATTCGCGCATTTAATTGATCTGCATCCAGGATTTTTTGAAGCTAATCGCAGCCTTGAAATCCAGTCTCGCTTGACTGCAGATATGACCTTGCTGCAATCCGTGGTGGGCTCTTCCGTTTCAGTTGCGTTGCGTAATCTGATTATGCTGATCGGTGGTGTGATTTTGTTGTTTGTCACTAACATCAAGCTGACTGTAATCGTCATGCTGAGCATTCCACTGGTTATCGTGCCCATTTTGATATTTGGCCGGCGTGTGCGTGAACTGTCGCGACAAAGCCAGGATCGGGTGGCGGCTGTTGGCGCTTATGTCGGGGAAATGCTTGGCCAGATCAAGACGGTGCAGGCATACAATCATCAGACAGCGGATAAAGTACATTTTGGGCGCTATGTAGAAGATGCGTTTCTTATTGCTCGTCAGCGGACATTGCAGCGTGCCTGGCTGATTGCGATGGTGATTGTGCTGGTATTTGGCGCGATCGGTATCATGCTCTGGATTGGCGGTATGGATGTAATCGCCGGCAGGATAAGCGGCGGAGAGTTGGCAGCTTTTATTTTTTACAGCATTATTGTTGGCTCGGCGATAGGGTCAGTTTCGGAAGTGCTGGGAGATTTACAGCGTGCTGCGGGTGCGGCGGAGCGTACCATGGAGTTGCTGGAGGAGCCGTGCCAGATCTGCTCACCCGTTAATTCGCGCCAGTTGCCGGAGGTGGTGGGAAATATTGTGTTTGAGCAGGTATGTTTTGCTTATCCATTACGCCCGGAAATACAGGTTATCAGTGATTTCTCACTGACCGTTCAACCCGGTGAAACGCTGGCTCTGGTTGGCCTTTCAGGTGCGGGCAAATCAACTTTGTTTGATTTGCTGTTGCGCTTCTACGATGTGCAGTCAGGCAGTATCAAGCTGGAAGGTGCGGATATCCGTGATCTGGATTTGGCTGATCTCAGGCGCAGTTTTGCGCTGGTATCGCAGAATCCTGCGTTGTTTCACGGCAGCATCGAGCAGAATTTGCGTTATGCCTGCCCCGATGTCACCGATACGGAAGTTGAAATGGCTGCTGAAGCGGCTTTCATCCATGATTTTATTATGTCTTTACCGCGAGGATATCAGACCCATCTTGGTGATACCGGTTTGGGATTATCTGGTGGCCAGAAACAGCGACTGGCGATTGCCCGGGCTATTTTGGCAGATGCGCCTGTTTTGTTACTGGACGAAGCAACCAGTGCGCTGGACAGTCAGAGTGAAAGCTGGGTGCAACAGGCAATTGCCGAACTCAGTGCGGGTCGAACGACTCTTGTCATCGCACATCGACTCAGTACAGTCATGACTGCTGATCGTATTGCGCTTATTCATCATGGACGTCTGGAAGCGCTGGGGACACATCCGGAGTTAATGCAAACCAGTGACCTGTACGCGCATCTTGCGAGATCACAATTGCAAACGTCTGCCTGATATTCCCGAAACCTGCCGAAAGTTATTTTTGTTTAAACAGAACCGCATGCCGGACAGTGTGGATCTTTGCTCAGCGTGAATGAGCGAAAGCGCATGGTCAACCCATCCAGGAGAAGCAGGCGACCATGAAGTGTTTCCCCAATTTCCAGCAATACCTTGATCGTTTCAGCAGCCTGAATACAGCCGATAATGCCTGTTAATGGAGAAAATACCCCCATTACGGCACACTCTGGATCGTCGCTTTCGCCAGAATCGGGGAATAAACAATGGTAACAAGGACTGTTATCCTGACGGAAGTTGAATACGGTAACTTGTCCGGAGAATCGGACTGCTGCTCCTGATATCAAAGGCTTGCGATGGATCAGGCAAGCCTGGTTAAGCAGGTGACGCGCTGAAAAATTGTCACTGGCGTCAACTACGATATCAACTTCACCGATTTCTTTATGTAACAGATCGGGTGTGGCGTATTCAGACAGGGGAATAATCTTTATTTGCGGATTAATGTGCTGCAGGGTGTTTTTGGCAGAATCAGCTTTTGATTTACCAATTGAGGCAGTATTGTGCAGGATTTGCCGTTGCAGATTAGTCAGATCAACCTGATCATGGTCACAAATAACCAGTTTTCCGATCCCGCTGGCGGCAAGGTAAAGTGCAGCAGGGGAACCCAGTCCACCCGCTCCCAGAATAAAAGCGCTGGATCGTATTAGCTTTTCCTGTCCCGCAATATCAATTTCCGGTAACAGAATATGGCGGCTGTAACGTAACAGCTGCTGGTCATCCACGTTACTCCACCGCCTTATCTGAAATAATCAGCCTTGAGTTGCTTTCGCTGTTTTTTGCCTGGATTTCTGAGCCATGGATTTCAGATGATTAATTGCTTTGGTTAGCAGCTGATCGTCCTTAGTCCCGAATTCCACAGGTTCATGACTTTTTGGTTTTTTATCTGCTTTATTCCCTGATTTTTTGGAAGAGTCAGCATTTTTTTTCCTCAGCGTTGATTTTTTGCCGGTATTTTCTTCCTGACTGTTGTTTAAGTGCCGATTGAGATCAACTTCTCTCAAGAGGCGAGAGTCGTTATCAGTGTCTTCATCCAGAATATCGGGAGTGATACCTTTTGCCTGTATGGATTGTCCGTTAGGTGTGTAATAGCGGGCTGTTGTCAGCTTGATAGCTGTATTGTTGCTGAGAGGCAAAATAGTTTGCACAGATCCCTTGCCAAAGGTTTGGGAGCCCATAATGGTGGATCGTTTGTAATCTTGCAATGCACCCGCAACAATTTCCGATGCGGAAGCAGAACCTCCGTTAACAAGCGTTACCATCGGTATGGTCTTGATACTTTG
>JACTML010000033.1 GCA_014584635.1 Nitrosomonas eutropha
CACGGGCTGTCTCGGCGTAATCAAACATTCTGTCCGGTGTGCGGTGGGCCGAGATAACCATTGTTTCGTGCGGGATGCAGAATTTTCCTAAAATGCTCGCAGCATGCTGCATGACGTGCCAGTCGCTGCTGCTGCCCATTACGATGCTGACTGATGGATGATCCACTTAAAAACCTTTTGCAAAAATCCGGAAATATATCTGGGCATGGTGAAAGTGGTAATAATAAACTAGAATAGCTTGTCAGCCTGCAAGTTTTGAGAGCAAATCCTCATTTGCTGCGGTAATTTCAGCCATGCAGATTCAGCTGTTTTATTGATCTAACATCTATTTTCAATGAATTTTCGGCGAGGACAAAAACAGGAAGAACCGGAGATCAATCTTGTTCCCATGATTGATGTGTTACTGGTTATTCTTATTTTTCTGGTTGTAACAACCACTTATTCGAAATTCTCGGAACTGGAAATAACATTGCCACAAGCGGCCGCTACTGAAGAAGATCATGCAGCAGATGCTTCAAAGATGATCGATGTATCTGTCAGCGCTACGGGTGACTACATCATTAACCACCGACCAATAAAATTTACCAGTATTGAAGGTTTGCGGGATGCTTTGCGATCAGCTGCCCGAAATCAGGACAACCCGATCATCGTCATCAGTGCGGATGCAAAAGCCACTCATCAATCGGTTATTACGATTATGGAGGCTGCGAGAACGGCTGGCTACAGTCAGGTAACTTTCACAACAGAAACTACCGGTACCAGTCAATAATATTTTTATTAATTAATACTAATCGTATGATTTCATTATTCAAATCCATTTTTGGAAACAAAGGAGAGAAAATGAGTACCAATCTGGATAATTTTTCCAAAGCAGCACAATCGGGGGATACGTATGTATTGGCTCCGCTTCCTTACGCAGATAATGCACTGGAACCTGTTATTACTGCGCATACATTAAGTTTTCACTACAGCAAGCATCACAAAGGCTATGTAGACAATTTGAACAAACTGGTTGCAGGCACTCCGTTTGCCGGACAGTCACTGGAACAGATTATTACTGCCACAGCCGGTCATGCTGATAAAATCGGAATATTCAATAACGCGGCACAGGTCTGGAACCACATGTTTTACTGGAATAGCCTTAATCCCAATGGCGGTGGTGAGCCTCCGGCTGCATTGAAACAGAAAATTGAAGCATCGTTCGGAAGTGTAGAGGCTTTCAAAAAAGAATTTGCCAACGCAGCGATCACACAATTTGGCAGTGGCTGGGCCTGGCTGGTGCAGGAAGGGACAAAACTGGCTATTGTCAAAACCAGCAATGCTGATTCCCCTTTAACGCGCAATGTGCGCCCGCTGTTGACTATCGACGTATGGGAACACGCCTACTACCTGGATTTCCAGAATCGCCGTCCGGACTATGTGAACACGGTGATCGAAAAACTGATCAACTGGGAATTTGCTGTGGCAAATCTCGTATAACAGCAATTAATGGCAGCTATCACTATAGCTCTTTCCAAAGGGCGAATTTTTGAAGATACCATTCCGTTTCTGAAAGCGGCCGGCATTGTCCCGCAGGATGATCCGGAAATCTCCCGCAAGCTGATTATTGGGACGAACCGTCCCGATGTCAGGCTTGTCATGGTACGCGCTACTGATGTACCGACCTATGTACAATATGGCGCTGCTGATTTGGGCGTGGCCGGAAAAGACGTACTGCTGGAACATGACGGGATCGGATTGTATCAGCCTCTGGATTTGAGAATTGCGCGCTGCCGTATGATGGTTGCCGTGCGGGATGATTACGACTATGCCTCAGCAGTTTTTCAGGGCGCACGATTGCGGGTGGCGACCAAATATGTCAAGACTGCGCGCAATCATTTTGCCGCGAAAGGAATGCATGTTGATCTGATCAAGCTGTACGGCTCGATGGAACTGGCTCCGCTTGTCAATCTGGCGGATGCCATTGTCGATCTGGTTTCAACCGGCGGAACGCTCAAGGCAAACCGTTTGCAGGCAGTTGAGGAAATCATGCCGATTTCCGCACGGCTGATCGTGAATCAGGCGGCACTCAAACTTAAAAAACCCATGATCCAACCCTTGCTGGAAGCATTCAATGCAGCCATTCCGGTAAATGCGTAGTTCAATCCTTAAATTATCATGATTCAGATCAGGCGGTTAGCATCCTCAGATCCTCATTTTCAGGAAAAACTTGAGGCGTTGTTAAGTTTTGAAGTCTCTCTCGATGATGAGATTGATCGCACTGTGGTTCGTATTCTGAATCAGGTAAAGCAGCGTGGGGATGAAGCGCTACTGGAACTTACTCGCAAATTCGATAATCCGGATGTAACCCGGATAGACCAGATTGAGCTATCCCGGGATCAGCTGCAAGCAGCACTGGAATCCCTGAATGCCAGTCAGCGTGAAGCTCTGGAGCAGGCTGCCGAGCGCATACGTGCCTACCATGAAAAACAGCTGGCTCAGTCATGGGATTACGTGGAACCGGATGGTACGCGTCTGGGGCAAAAAATTACGCCTTTGGATCGCGTGGGTCTTTACGTACCCGGCGGCAAGGCTGCCTATCCGTCATCCGTTCTGATGAATGCGATTCCGGCACGGGTAGCTGGTGTCAATGAACTGATCATGGTCACACCCACTCCCGGGGGAGAGAAAAATCCACTGGTACTGGCTGCTGCGGCGATTTGCGAAGTTGATCGTGTTTTTGCTATTGGGGGCGCACAGGCTGTGGCGGCGTTGGCATATGGCACCTCTACTGTTCCCAGGGTGGATAAAATTGTTGGGCCGGGTAATGCCTATGTGGCAACAGCAAAGCGACATGTATTCGGAAAAGTCGGCATCGATATGTTGGCCGGTCCCTCGGAAATTTTGGTGATTTGTGACGGCAAAACCAATCCTGACTGGATCGCGATGGATTTATTCTCGCAGGCAGAACACGATGAACAGGCGCAATCAATTCTGTTATGTCCGGATGAGACTTTTCTGGATGCCGTGGCAGCCAGCATAGCCAGGCTGATTGACACGCTGC
>JACTML010000226.1 GCA_014584635.1 Nitrosomonas eutropha
TCTGTACCAGATCGGCACCCGCTTCCATTTTGGCTTGCGCATCCGCAGGCGACATAATGCCGCCTGCTCCGATGATAGGAATGGCGCGCTGGAGGTGTGTGGTCAGTTGGTGAATAACTGCAGTGCTGCGTTCGGTTAAAGGGGCGCCACTCAATCCGCCCTGTTCATTGCCATATGGCAAGTGCTCAAGACCATCGCGTGCGATAGTGGTGTTGGTGGCGATCACGGCATCCATCTTGTGCTTGAGTAACAGTGAGGCAATTGCTGCGATCTGATCTGGCTCCAGATCCGGCGCGATTTTGATAGCCAGCGGAGTATATCGGCCATGCTGATCGCTGAGCCGAGTTTGTTCTGTTTTGAGTGCGCCCAGCAGCTGCTCCAGCTGGGTTTCATTTTGCAGTTGCCTGAGCTGTTTGGTGTTAGGTGAGGAAATGTTGACAGTAACATAGCTGGCGTATGGATATACTTTACGTAGCCCAATCAGATAGTCATCCGCCGCATTCTGCAAAGGAGTATCGGCATTTTTACCAATGTTGATGCCCAGTATACCCGGGTAATCAGCTTGCTGAACGTTTTCCAGCAGCTTGTCCACGCCAGCATTATTAAATCCCATGCGGTTGATAATCGCTTCGGCTTGTGGGATGCGGAACAATCGCGGGCGCGGGTTGCCGAGTTGCGGACGTGGGGTAACGGTTCCCACTTCCAGAAAACCAAATCCCAATCGAGCCAGTGCGTTGATATGTGCACCGTTCTTGTCGAGACCGGCGGCCAGCCCGACCGGATTGGGAAAATCCAGTCCCATCACATGAACAGGTGTGCAATGAATGGTGCGACCAGGTAACAACCCGGTTTTTTGCAGTAAGCTGAGGGTATCCAGGGTAAGTGTATGCGCTGTTTCGGCATCAAGCTGAAACAGGAGTGGGCGTAGCAGATTGTATAGCATTCAGGTTGTTGAGCTGGTTTCCCGGCATTGCCACTGGTTGTCAACCAGTAATTGCAGAGGATGAAAATTAGCTTTATAGCGCATTTTCGGACTGTTTTCTATCCAGTAGCCCAGATAAAGGTAGGGCGACTGATCATTCTGGCATTGGGCGATTTGCCACAGGATATTAAAAGTGCCGTAGCTTGCGCCTGCGACATCCGGATCGAAAAAGGTGTACACCGAGGAAAGCCCGTCCGGCAGTTGATCAATGATACTGACCATGCGCAGTTGTTGCTCTTCGTGGAAGGTTACCAGAAAGGTGTCAACCGTACTGCGCAAGAGAAAATCGCAATATTGTTCGTGTCCATTTTGGTTGTCAAGATCCATCCCTCCGCCGGGATGACGCGATTTCTGGTAGCGCTGATAAAGTTCAAAGTGTTTCGAATCGAAGTGAAGCGGGTGGCGAGTGGCCTGTAAATGCTGGTGGCGTTTCCATATTCTGCGCTGAGTACGGTTAGGGTGAAACAGTGCCACCGGGATACGTACAGGAATGCAGGCATGGCACTGGGCGCAATCTGAGCGGTAGATAAAATAACCGCTGCGGCGATATCCCTGGCGGATGAGGCGTGCGTAAGTATCGGTATCCGGCATGTCACCGGTAAAGACAACCCGGGAACGTGCAAGGCGCCCTGGTAAATAACTGCATGGATAGTTTTTGGTAATCTGAAAATCCATTATTACTATTCCGCTTGTTGTGGGTAGCTAAAATCAAATTGCCACTTCCTGTTTTGCTCAGGCTGAGTAGTCAATTGGTTCAATGATTCGGAGAATTCAGCTCTCGGGATCGCGCGCGCGCCCATCGACATCAGGTGTGCCGTTTTCATCTGGCAATCAATTAGACCGTAGTGCCAGCTTTCCAGTTGTTTGGCCAAATAAACCAGTGCGATTTTGGAAGCATCCGGTACTCGGGAAAACATCGATTCGCCGAAAAACACCTTGCCAATAGCCACGCCGTATAACCCGCCCGCCAGTTCACCATCTATCCAGGTTTCTACCGAGTGTGCTATCCCCAGATGATGAAGTGTGGTGTAAGCCGCGATCATCTCGGGATGTATCCAGGTACCGGTTTGCTTTTCGCGTGGTGCCGCACAGGCTTGCATAACCTGCATGAAGGCACTGTCTGTCTGAATGTGATAATGATTTTTCTTCAGTGTTTTGTGGAGCGAACGTGAAATTTTCAGTTCTTGCGGAAACAGCACCATTCGCGGATCCGGGCTCCACCAGAGAATGGCTTCTCCCTGATTGAACCAGGGAAAAATTCCCTGGCGATAGGCAGAGATGAGGCGTTCCGGCGACAAATCTCCGCCGGCGGCTAACAGGCCGTTGGGTTCGTTTAACGCTTCTTTCAGCGGCGGAAAAGGTGTGTTGGCTGAAATCACGCGGATCATGACTGGACTATCTCTGATTGAAAACAAAATTATGTCGCTTTTTTGATACAAATAAAAACGATCATTTCCGCAATTATCTAACACTTTTCAAAAATATATCAATGTCAACTTGATTTAGGATGGAATTAAGCACTTTGATTGTCGTAATGATGTGAATGTAAATTATCTTTACAGAATATTGTTGCTTAATGGAGACAAATCTCAAAAGACTAAATTTCTCAGCTCAAACTTTGTGTGAACTGATAAAAACGCGATTACCTTGATATAAATCAAAGTATTTCTCCTGTTATTTATTTAGCATTTGCCGTGCAACATTTGCATAAACATAAAACAAGAAAGGAGAAAAGGGTGAGTCATAATCCATTCGGGAAGCGTGTCGTATTAAGAAGTACCGTGGCGAGTGTATTGGGTGCTTCAATGCTGTTGGGTGCGCCGCAGGTATTTGCTGAAGGCACATCTACGCAAGCTCTGGAAGAGCAGGTCAGAATGCTGGAGCAGCAATTACAATCCATCCGGGGTGAGCTGGACAGGGTTAAGTCCGATGCTGTACAGCACGAACAGCAGGTTGATCAAAGATTACGGGCAGTGGCTTCGGAAGAGAAAAGAGAACACAAAGAGCATGAAGTTGAGCA
>JACTML010000037.1 GCA_014584635.1 Nitrosomonas eutropha
TTCAAGGCGAAGCTCCCTTGCGTGAGAATCTGGCAGCCGGCATTCTGGCGCTGACCGGTTGGCAACCGGGTATTCCCCTGCTTGATCCAATGTGTGGCAGTGGGACATTATTATTGGAAGCGGCACAAATTGCCTGCCGAATCGCCCCTGGCTCCGGACGACAATTTGCATTTGAAAAGTTGAAATTGTTTGACGTCGATTCCTGGAAAAAACTTAAACAGACAGCAGTGGAGCGCCAACACAGATGCACATGGCAACCTATCTATGGTAGTGACCTGTACGGGAATGCACTAACCCATGCCCGTCATAATTTCGCTGCAGCAGGTCTGGCTGAATGCGTCACGCTGAAGCAGGCAAACGTTCTCGAAATTTCAGCTCCCGCTAAAACCGGCATACTGGTCAGCAATCCACCATATGGTGTACGTATTGGAAATCACCAGACACTCGCTGAACTTTATCCCCGATTGGGAGACGTTTTGAAACAACGATTCAGCGGCTGGCATGCTTTTCTGCTAACCGCTGACCCCCAGCTGGCAAAATTAATCCGGCTCACACCCTCACGCCGAATTCCACTTTTTAACGGCGCACTGGAATGTCGCCTGTTCGAATACAAACTGATCTCTGGCAGTATGCGCAAAGAGAAACCATTAAATAAATCAAATGTAAGTCAACCTGCAACACTAAAAGGATGAGTTCATGAGGATATTTTTTCTGCTGATTGCACTTATTTGTGCCGGGTCAGTAAGTTACGCACTTTATCTGCAGTTGATCGATGGATTGCTCCCCTGCCCGTTATGCATTTTCCAGCGTATGGCCTATTGGCTGATTGGCATTACCGCATTATTCGCATTCATTCACAATCCGCGACGATTAGGGAAACACATCTATTGCGGATTAATCACTTTTTTTTCACTGGCAGGCATCATCGTCGCTGCCCGGCAAGCCCGGCTAGTACGTTTTCCCGAAGCATTTGAATGCGGCATCAGCCCGGAAGAAGCCTTTCTAAACGAATTACCTCTTGCTCAATGGTGGGCAGATATGTTTGAAGCTAACGGTGATTGCAGCGAAAGTACCTGGCAATTTTTATCTCTGACAATGCCCGATTGGTCATTGCTCATCTTTTTAGTACTGGGTTTTATAACTGGATTTATTTGGCTAAAAAACAATTTTTAGCCAAATAGACGGATCAATTAATCAACATGGAGAAATCATTTTATGACACGCAAACTCATCAGCTCCGGATCAACCTTTGAAAAAGAAATCGGCTATTCACGCGCAGTCGTTGTGGACAACTGGGTATTAGTATCAGGTACGACGGGTTTCGATTACAGCAAAATGACTATTTCTGACGACTTACTGGAACAAGCCGAACAATGCTTCAAAAATATCGAAATAGCATTGGAACAAGCAGGTTCCAGCATGAAAGATGTGGTGCGCGTCACCTATGTATTTCCTGAAACAGGAGATTTTGAGAAATGTTGGCCTGTAATGCGCAAGTATCTGGGAGATGTCAGACCATCCGCCATGATGCTCACTGCAGCTTTATCAGATCCTCGTATGAAAATAGAAATTCAGGTGACGGCTTATCGCGACGAAAGAACCTGATCCTACAAGAGAAAGTCGTAAAAAATGACTTATATCTCAAAGAGCGTTTTCTGCGAGTACGCTCTGAGTAAATTGATGGTGCCGGCAGCAAGAATTGAACTCGCGACCTTCTGATTACAAATCAGCTGCTCTACCAACTGAGCTATGCCGGCAAAATAAATCGGTAAAACTATTTTATAACCTTCAAAATAGCTTTACCGGTTGAAGGTAAATAACGAGATGAAGGCTGTTCTTTTGGTAAAACGGAATCATCTGCATTATTTTCATCATTCGGTTCAATATTAATTTCCGGAGCAAAGGTAAGTCCTTGACCTGATTCTCTTGAAAAGATTGCAACCACTGCTCCCAGCATAATGCTGACCTTTTTGGGCACTCCATTAAAACGGGTTACAAATTGAATTATTTCGTTATCAATTAATAAATCTGTTACTGATTGACTGCTTATATTAAGTGTTACTTTCCTATTTTCAAACAACTCAACAGAGACACCCGAGCACCCTTCTTCCAATACGGAGATATAAGGACAGTGCCCATTATCGATGCACCATTCATGAACAGCGCGTATTAAATAAGGTTTGATTGAAGAAGCACTACTCATTTACGCATCAGTTTTTCAGCTGGGGTCAGCGCATCAATGAACAGCGGCCTGCTAAAAAGTCTTTCAGCATACTTTAACAATGCAGCAGCTTGTTTTGGCAACTTAATCCCATAGTGATCAAGTCTCCATAACAACGGAGCAATTACCACATCCAGCATGGTATATTCATCCCCCAGTATATATTTCTGCTTATCAAAAACAGGGGCAATCATTGTTAATCCGTTCGCAATTTCTACGCGAGCCTTGTCTGCTGCTTTTTGATTACCCTGCTCCAAGGATTCAACGTAACAAAAGAGCTCCTTTTCAAATCGATACAGTAACAGTCTGGCACGCGCACGCATCACCGGTTCTGCAGGCATGAGCTGAGGATGCGGAAAACGATCATCAATATACTCATTAATGATATTCGCCTCATACAATACAAGATCCCTTTCGATCAGAATTGGCACCTTTCCATGCGAACTAATTGCGGCAATATCTTCAGGAATATTATTCGGGTCAACATCAACCACCTGAAAATCCATATCCTTTTCGTGCAATACAATACGGCAACGATGACTGAAAGGACAGGTTGCCGTTGAATACAATGTCATCATAGCTTCTGCAGAAGATAATTCTGAAGAATTCTCAATGTATATCTCTCCAGTATTCCTTTTTGAGTAAATAGGTTAACCCTAGCATACCAAACAAGAATAACAGCACAATGATTCCCAGCTCTTTACGATAAGATGCATGTGGCTCACCCAGATAAACCATGTAGTTCACTAAATCAGCCACAAACCTGTCATACTCCTCTTTTGTCATTGTTCCTTCTTTTGCTAAAACCAAATTCTTAGTTCCAGGTTCAAGAACCTGCCATCCCTGCAGGTGATGCAAAACATGCGGCATTGCGACTTTATCAAAAATCAGGTTATTCCATCCGCTATAAGTAGATGTATCCTGATAGAAAGTACGCAGATAGGTGTATAACCAGTCGGCTCCGCGAGACCGGGCAATAACAGACAGATCAGGAGGTGCCACACCAAACCATTGCTCGGCCTCCTTCTTTCTCATGCCTGCTTCCATAAGATCACCGGTTTTTTGTCCGGTGTGAATAAGCTCTGTCCGAATATCGCCTTCACTCATTCCAATATCACGATGGCGGTTATAGCGCATAAAATCAGCACCATGACATGTAAGGCAATATTCAACAAAACTGTTGGCGCCACGTTTTAGAGATTCCTTATCCATCCTATCTATAGGAGCTTTGTCTAACTCAACTTCCTGAGCGGAAGAATGTGCGACAAAAGGAATTAGTAATACGGCCAGTAGTAAAAATTTTATCATTCTCATTTTGTTACATTCTTTGGTTCAGGTTTAACTTTATCTATTTTGCTATACCAAGGCATCAACAGAAAGAAAGCAAAATAAATTACAGTGAAAATTTGTGCCAGCAAAGTATACAAAGGTGTTGGTGTTTTAGTGCCCAACCACCCAAGGACAAAAAAGCTGATCACAAAAAGGGTCAGCGCAATTTTGAAATAAGGACCTTTGTAACGGATTGATTTAACCGGACTACGATCCAACCAAGGTAGGAAACAGAATATTACTACTGATGCCGCCATCAAAATTACACCCCATAATTTGGCATCCACACCGAGAAAGTTTACTGTCACCGCACGCAACATAGAATAGTACGGAGTGAAGTACCATACTGGAGCAATATGATCAGGGGTATGCAAAGGATTGGCCGGTACAAAATTATTATCTTCCAAAAAATACCCCCCCATTTCCGGGGCAAAGAAGATAATTCCACAAAACACAATCAGGAACCCAACCACTCCAAAAATATCCTTAACTGTGTAATAAGGATGAAACGGTATACCATCGACCGGAATACCGGTTTGAGGATCTTTGTTAGCCTTGATTTCTATACCATCAGGGTTATTGGAGCCTGTTTCATGCAGTGCAATAATATGTACAAACACCAGCACGACAATCAAAACAGGAAGCGTAACTACGTGGTAGGCAAAGAAGCGGTTTAATGCTGCATCTGACAGCATAAAGTCGCCAAGAATCCAGTTTGACAAGGTATCGCCCACAAGCGGGATTGCCCCAAACATACTGACAATAACTTGCGCTCCCCAATAGGACATTTGTCCCCATGGCAAGATATACCCCGTAAAGGCCAGGCTCATCAAAACAAAAAATATGGCCATCCCTATTAACCACAACAACTCGCGCGGTTTCCGGTAGGATCCATACATCATTCCACGAAACATATGCAGATAAACCACCACAAAAAACATGGAAGCACCGGTTGAATGCATATATCTGATCAACCAACCCAAATCCACATCCCGCATAATATATTCAACTGATGCAAAAGCCATCCCGGCATCAGGTTTGTAATTCATGGTCAGAAAAATACCTGTCAGCAGCTGATTAACCAGCACCAACAACGCCAGCGACCCGAAGTAATACCAGAAATTGAAATTCTTTGGCGCATAATATTCGGACAGATGCGCTTTCCAAGTGGCTGTCAGGGGAAACCGCTTATCTATCCATTCCATCATTGAATTTTGCTGTTTATTCATTTTAGGCGGACTCTTTGCTATCAGAACCAACTAAAAGTTGGTTGTCACTTAAATAAGTATAGGGAGGTACTACCAGATTGGAAGGAGCAGGCACGTTTTTATAAACACGCCCTGCCAGATCAAACTTGGATCCATGACATGGACAGAAAAAACCACCCAGCCAATCTGCCCCCAAGTCAGCTGGTGCTATATCCTTCCGGTACACCGGGGAGCACCCAAGATGCGTACAAACCCCCAGCACAACCAATATCTCGGGCTTAATTGATCTTGTGGAATTTTTCGCGTAAGCAGGCTGTTGATCACGCTCAGAATCCGGGTCAGCCAGCTGATCATTTAATTTTTTCAGATCATCCAGCATTTCAGATGTACGTTTAAGTATCCAAACAGGTTTTCCTCGCCATTCAGCCGTCAGCAACATACCCGATTCCAACTTGCTGATATCCACTTCGACCGGCGCTCCCGCTGCCTTAGCACGTTCACTCGGCATCATACTGCGCAAAAAAGGTGTTGCTATACCTGCACCCGCAACCACCCCGGCAACCGAAGTGGCCGCCAGTAAAAAGCGGCGTCGCCCGCTCATTTTTCCGTTATCACCACTGTCTGTCATTTTCTAACAATTCCATTTCATTAATTACCTGCTAACTAATAACTTAATCTCGATACCTTAAAATGCATGGGTTTCTAAAATGGTATCGCCTTTAAAAAGCGGGTGTATTTTAGCACAGACTATATTCATCAAGGTAAATTGATTACTGCCAGCAAACAGTGCAATTCTCAATCCAGCTTGCCATGACATTGCTTGTATTTCTTGCCTGATCCGCAAGGACAGGGATCATTTCGCCCCACTTTGTTATTTTTGCGTACAAATGGTTGTTGCTTAAGTTCATGGTTTTCCGAAGCTGATTGCTGCTCATCTTCTGCTTCACTATACGCGGCGTGATGATATTGCAAATTTTTGGGCGTTGAAGGCTCTGCTACTGATTCAACTTGCTGCTCACTACGAATTTGCACTGTCAAAAGAATTTTCGTGACATCAGCTTTAATCGTATCAAGCATCCCGGCAAACAGCTCAAAGGCTTCTCTCTTGTACTCCTGCTTGGGATTTTGCTGAGCGTATCCGCGCAAATGGATTCCTTGTCTCAAATGATCCAGTGCGGCCAGATGCTCACGCCAGTGCGAATCCATACTATGCAGCATCACCATGCGTTCGTATTGATTCATGATTGGCGCACCCACTTGTTCAACCTTATTCTGATAGCTGGTTCCCACAAATTCCACGATGCGATCATGCAGCTTTTCTTCATGCAGCTCACTGTCAGCTTCCAGCCACTCTTGTACGGGAACCTGCAAATGAAATTCGCTTGCCAGGGCTTTTTCCAATCCCGGAACATCCCATTGCTCCTCTATACTTTGCGCCGGAATATAAAGACTGATCAGCTGATTTATCACACTTCCACGAATAGCATTAATGGTCTCTGAAATGCCCTGCTCGGCATCCAGCAACTCATTCCGCTGCTGGTAAATAACTTTACGCTGATCATTGGCCACATCGTCGTATTCCAGCAATTGCTTGCGAATATCAAAGTTTCTGGCCTCGACTTTTCTCTGAGCATTTTCTATCGCACGTGTCACCCACGGATGTTCAATTGCCTCACCTTCCGGCATTTTCAGACGTGTCATGATATTTGCTACGCGATCGGAAGAAAAAATACGCAATAACGGATCCTCCAGAGAAAGATAAAAGCGGCTGGAGCCCGGATCTCCCTGCCGACCAGAACGTCCACGCAGCTGGTTATCAATACGGCGCGATTCATGTCGTTCAGTGCCGATAATATGCAACCCTCCCAGCTCGACCACCTCATCGTGCCTGGCCTGCCAAACTTCGCGAGCTTCCTTTATCTTTTCCGCCTTAAGCGTATCATCAAGTGCAGCGTCTGTCCGAATACGGTTAATCACCTGCTCCAGATTACCACCCAGCACGATATCCGTTCCTCGACCAGCCATATTCGTTGCTATGGTCACCATCTTCGATTGTCCGGCTTGCGCGATAATATCGGCTTCCCGCTCATGGTGTTTGGCATTGAGCACCTGATGAGGCAGTTTCTCCTTTGCCAGCATAGTCGAAAGCAGTTCATTATTTTCAATCGAACCGGTTCCCACCAGAACCGGCTGTCCACGCTCGTAGCAATCCCTGATATCCGCAATAATCGCCTGATACTTCTCCTTGGCCGTACGAAAAACCTGATCCATGCGATCTTCACGCGCTATTGGGCGATGGGTTGGAATCACAACCGTTTCCAATCCATAGATTTGCTGAAACTCAAACGCTTCCGTATCAGCTGTACCAGTCATACCGGCAAGCTTTTCATACATTCTGAAATAATTCTGAAAAGTAATGGATGCCAGTGTCTGGTTTTCCTTTTGAATCGAAACATTTTCCTTGGCCTCGACAGCCTGATGCAACCCTTCCGACCAGCGTCTTCCAGGCATTAAACGACCGGTAAACTCATCCACGATAACCACTTCATCATTCTGCACAACGTAGTGCTGGTCGCGGTTATACAACGCATGGGCACGCAGCCCCGCATTAAAATGATGGATCAGCATAATATTGGCCGGATCATACAAACTGGATCCTGCTGGCAGCAAACCGGCTTCGCTCAACAGTTTTTCAGCATGTATAAATCCTTCTTCACTCAGCAATACCTGCTGCGTTTTTTCATCCACACTATAGTCACCCGGGCTGTTTTCATCTTTTTGCCGGGTAAGACGGGGAATCAGTACATCGACACGCTTATAAATTTCGGTATCGCCCTCGGCCATACCGGAGATAATCAGAGGCGTCCTGGCCTCATCAATAAGAATCGAGTCAACTTCGTCCACAATTGCAAAGTTCAGCATGCGCTGCACCCGCTCCGCGCTATGCCCTACCATGTTGTCACGCAGATAATCAAAACCATATTCGTTATTTGTACCGTAGGTTATATCTGCGCCATAAGCAGCTTGTTTATCCTCATGAGGCATCTGTGACAGAACCACTCCGACACTCAATCCGAGAAACTGGTAAATCTGCCCCATCCACTCTGCATCACGCTTAGCCAGGTAATCATTAACTGTAACAACATGCACTCCTTTCCCGGATAATGCATTAAGATAGATCGGCAAAGTAGCCATCAGCGTCTTTCCTTCACCGGTACGCATCTCGGCAATTTTTCCTTCATGCAACACCATTCCACCGATTAGCTGTACATCGAAATGACGCATGCCAAGTACGCGTTTGCTTGCTTCTCTGACCACAGCAAATGCTTCCGGTAACAGCTGATCCAGCTTTTCGCCATTCACGATACGCTGTTTGAATTCATCCGTTTTGTTACGTAACTCTTCATCCGTCAACGGTGAAATGACGGTCTCCAGCTCATTGATGATGCGGACGATCTTTGAATATTGTTTTACCAACCGGTCGTTACGGCTACCAAAAATACCTTTTAGTAAGTTACTCAGCATGGGGTGTTTTTATCTGTTGATGTAAAAATGCACTGCGATACGGGTTAACTGGCAAGTAGCGCCTGTATTACAGCAGGAAAATATTGAAAATTGCTTATCGGGTAACTCTTGATCGAATTTGAGCAATACCATTGATAATACGCGCAAATGTATAACTGCAGATACGGAATGAAGACAAACAGTGCATATTATATTCAGACTTGGCACGTTAGACAGCATGTACCGTGATTTGTACCTTTCTTTCGTTTATGTAACCATTTGGAGGTTGAACAGTCGTCATCCGATCAATTGTATGTCAGGGTAAATTCTGTAGTAACGTGTCGAATCATCGCGATAACAAAGGCTGACCATACTACCATAACAGAAATGATAAGCAGAAAAGACAATGATTGTTTTGACATTAGCCGAACCACCCGGAAATTAAATAAGTATGTCCGCTCTCAATCTAAGTAGCTACCTGACAGCTCTGAGTAACATGTCTGATTACGATCAGTTGTTCATCCGAGCAAAGTATCTGGCCAGGGTACAGAAACACCTGCTGAGCAATATTCCCTTTTTATTCAGAAATCGATGCACAGTAGGAGAGCATACCGCTGATGGTCTCCTGACTATTTACGTAGATAACGGTGCTGTAGCTACCCAGCTGCGCAACTTTGCTCCTTCAATTCAGCAAAAAATGAACCAAGCAGGAATCAGGGTTGAAGCCATCAAATTTCGTATTCAGCCATTGATGCATTCCCGAAAATCTGAAGAGTCGCGTGAAGTGACACGTTTACTCAGCCAGACTGCAACTGACCATCTGCGTAAGTTGTCCGATTCACTTCCTGCCGGATCTCCACTCCAGTCTGCTCTTAAAGTCCTGCTGGCAAACAATAACAGCTAACAGAGATCTCCCTAATTTCTCTCCATATTACTGATAAATGTATTCGCTTCATTTATGGATTTTTCCATCGCTGCCACCAGAGTGGAAACATTCGATTGCAATGTCTGTAACTCACCCTTCAATGAAGCAATCGCCCGGGCATTCAAATTATGTTTAAGGTACATAACCTGATCATTAAAAACCGTCAGCACAGGCTGTATTCTGGATTCCGCGCCTTTCATGACAGAAATAAGCTGTCTGTAATATGATTTTGTCGTATTGAGCTTCTCCTGGCTGCTCTGTTTTAAGGTCGGGTTCGAATACTGGGTAATTTCCTGCTCCCACTCCTTAAATAACGCAGCTGAAACACTCTCGATATCTTCTATTCGACTTCTGACTTCTTTCGCCTTGTCTGCACTCGCTTCGTATTCCCGATTCAATCTTTTATAGATTGATTCAAGATCTCCTCCTTTAAAGTTTGTAGCAGCAGAAAACTGTTCCAAAGCTGATTTGAATTGTTCTCTGGTTTCTTCTTGTGTATCTCTTGCTTTTTCCACCCGGGAAACCAGCACATCCCGTTTCGGAATACCAATTTTCTCCAGCGCGTTGTAATACACGCTGGAACAGGCCACCATAAAAACCGCAGTCACTGTGATCAAAATCTGATTTGAATATCTCATCAAGCCTCTCCGATAAATCCCTTAATCCTCAACAATGTGGCAAATATCCGCCTCAGCGTAATACACCACGCCGCAACAATTGCCACATAATCTTATATCCCCACAATATCGGATGACGTCTCAGCATTGGCGTAATCTCCACCTTGATGCCCGTATGACGTTCAATTTTCCATGCAGCATAATCCAGGCAATCCCGAAAGGTTATTGTCGCCTTGCTCAATCGCAGTATTGATAAAACACGTCCCTGCCAGCGTCGCAACCGCCATTGAATACGTGTATTCAACTTCTTCAAAGGAGTCACCGGACCAATATGATACCGGCCATCCGCTTGCAAATTTAACAGCGGGCTCAAGGCAGGCACAGCAGCCGCAGTCAACAGATTGTAAAATTCAGGATCACGCTGTAGCAGATGTTGCGCTCGTTCCTTGCGTTCGGCGCGTAACTCAGCTGCATAAGTCAACACCAGCCCGGAAGACCAGATTATTTCCAGATCGCTGGAACCTGATTCAAGCACAGGTAATGTTGAACTGAGAAATTTGAGTACAGCACGCGCTTGCGCATAATGGACACGTTTCTGAATCTGTTCATCGCGTGCATAAAGCAATCTGATCGGCTGCGAAAAACGCGCCCAGATATAAGGATGAAACCAGCATCGGGCGCCGCGCTCAAAATCCATTGTGGAAATGACTGCATACTTGGCACGCATCACGCCAGTCGCAGTGGAAATTTCCAGATAAAAAACATTCGGCGGCAACCAGTTATTCAGGCTGGCCAGCAGACGATCGGCATAAGCAAGACGATAATCGCTGACCAGTACGTAAAAATCGGTGATACCTTCGGTCAGATCGGTCGTATGCAGACATGATCCGTATAAAACGACTGCATCCAGAGCATCTCCGAATCGTTGCTGCAGCGCAGCGGTAAAGCTCTGAAATAATGGATGTGCAGCGCGCGCATCCTGGAGTGCAATTTCCTGTATCAGAAGATCGGGAACGCTTTGTGAATTAGTGGAACTGCTCATGTGAACTTATCTTTTACAAAACACGAAACTGAATCGGCCCGTCTGCTGTGATTTTTACCGGCCCACACTGACTGGAAGCATAATAGAGTTCGCCATCCACGATGTACTCATCATCCAGCCACAGCTCAATTGAAGTTGCGTTATAGCTGATATAGCCTTCTTCCTTTTGCAAGTGATGGCCCCGTCCTGCGATCAGCGGCCAGATATTACGCCAGAAGCGCTTACTATGCTGCTCAACAAAAGTTACGTGTAGCGGTGCGGACTCCTGTCCCCAGTAAGGACGTATGCCAAGCAACAGTTTTTCCAGTGCACTGATCAGCGCGAACAGATACACCTCTTCTTTCTCTCCGTTCGCACCATCACGCCGGGTAATGCGTACTGGTGCCCATTCAGCCTGTGGACGGCCCAGAAAGGTACCCGCCAGTGAACGCAGTACAATCAATAGCGTAAAAATACTGCCGGTAATGCCTATTTGCTTGATCTGACTGCGCGAAAATTTCACGCCGCGCGCAATCAGGCCAAGACCCAACATCATCCCGTACACACTTTTCCTACCGGCCTGCTCAATACGCAATACAGGCCGACTGATTCGCTTTACCTCACCAGGTTGCTGCAAATATTGCCTGATTCTGGTCAGAATCTGCTCAGCTCGCTCGTTTGTACCCACATCCAGTGCAGTCATATTGGTTGTTCCTGCAGGCACGATGGTAATTTCCGGCCATTTATCCGGCGATAAATGTTCAAACAGGCAACTGATTACGCCTTGCAGTGTGCCATCCCCCCCTACGATAATCAGCCATTCAATTTTTTCATTTACCACTGCAATCACAGCCTGCTCAAACTCAGCCGGATTGATTGCCTGAATTTGCCTGATCTCCGGCAATGCTGCCAGAAGGCTTTGCATGTGCGCAGTATGTTTACGAAACCAGCCTCCCAGCGGGTTATAGATCAGCCCTATCCTGGCTGGTACAAAATCCGTCATCAGACTATTAGCTGTTTGATGCTGATTCAGCATACTGCCAAACACGGGGCTGCCGGGTAAACACCCTGACTGCAAACTGTTGTCTGTCACGAACCGGATCAATACCTTCCATCCATGAGTGCAATACACCGTCTCGAGATCGACTCCGCCACGCAATAAACAGCCGGCAAACAAGAAACAAGGTGGAGAGCAAATGCCAGATTACCACCAGGATGAACCCAATATCCGGTCTGCCAGCCATCCAGCCGCCTGTTAACAGGATTAGATTGGGATTGCGTCGTGCAGTTATCAGACGGTGGAATGAATCAACCTTACGCCAGATAAAAATATCAAAAGAAGCCAATCCGAACTGGAAAGCGCCTTCACAAAGACGTCCGCCGATATAGCCAATAAACATCAGCCAGACCAGCAATTCAAGATCAGTCAGTGGCACCGTGGTAGTTGCAAGACCAACTCCCCAGGCCAGATACCACAAAGGCGGATGAATGATATCCAAACCATGATCCAGCACATCGCCCATTTTGCTTGACGTCAGCGTGACACGTGCCAGCTTGCCATCGACCGTATCCAGAAAAGTCATCAGCCACGCCATGATCAGACCGATGCCAAATGTGCCATACCAGAAAGCCACACCTGCCAGCACAGCCAGAACCAAACTGAGCAACGTTACGTGATTGGGCTTAAAACCCAGCTGCACACACAAGCGCGTAGCCAGAAATGCTGGCCAGGGCCACAGCCATTTTGTTACCAGATCTGTTACGCCTTTGTAGGAAGCTGCAAAGAGCTCAGTTTCAAGTGCAGTCTGATTACAACGCAAAACAGGCAGTACGTAAGGCGGATCTTTCTTTTTCAGGTTTTGCTGTACCCGTATTGAAAGATCTTTCAGAACATAAAGCGGCAGATCATCAGGCACTGCCTGTTTTTCGCCCAATACTTCACGCATCGTACCGGCTCCCTTGCCGCTGGTTCGGATAGCAACAGGCACTTCACCTGCAGATGTGACAAGCACCATCTGTTTGTCCAGCGCTATCAGGGCTTCGATGACTCTGGCATCAAACAGATAATCAGCCCGCAGTAACAACACAGAGTCTGTTTCAGCCAGCTGCGATAAATTTTCCACGATAGTAACTGTTTTGATTGCACGCAACATTCGTTCAAGACGCGTCCGCCCACTCATTCCCCACAAATTAACCTTACTGTTACCAACAATGTGAACGTAGAAAGTTGTCGTCATATTTCTCTCAAAAAACTCGCCGCAATAACCAGTATGCTGCAACAGTAATCAAAGCCATTCCCGGGGCAATCGAAACAGCCAGAGGATTTAACTGAAACACCAGCCCGACATTAGCAATAATCTGGTCGAGCAGATAAATACTGATG
The DNA here is from genome assembly GCA_014584635.1 of Nitrosomonas eutropha. Taxonomy (GTDB): domain Bacteria; phylum Pseudomonadota; class Gammaproteobacteria; order Burkholderiales; family Nitrosomonadaceae; genus Nitrosomonas; species Nitrosomonas eutropha_B. The sequence continues at coordinate 13,209 of JACTML010000037.1, forward strand.
CCCATCAGCGCAGCCAGAACCAGCTTTCCGCCCAATCCTTCCCGTACCGAACCAAAAACGAAGGGGATCGCTATCAGGATCATGGCAATAGTCATCACCACACTGCCTACCTTGCGCCATAAAGCCATCACATAGGCATCTGCTTTCTGACCGGTCATCTTTAAAAACTCGGCATGATGCAACAGCTCCAGCGGAGTCAGGCTCTCGGGCGGTTTGGTCAGCGTTGCGATATCTTCAGGACCAAGAAACGAATGCCATCGCAGTGTGTGAATTTTTCGTGACGCAATGCGATCCGCAGTAAATATGCGCACGGTGACATCATGCAATCTCCACATACTTTTATCGAAAATATCTGCATATTGCGCATGGATATGGACAGTCATCAACCCCTGTTTATCAAAATGCATCACTTCAATATCCACCGCCCTTCCCTTATGCTGCATCTCACCAATGCGCAATATGTTGTGTTCATTACGTGTCCATATTCCGAGCCCCTTGCCCAGCTCGGCGCCTTGCTCCAGTGCAACTGCACGTAACACAATTGCCTGTTGCTGAAGCTGTGGCGCTACTAAATACTCAAGTGCGACGGTTGAGGCAATCAGTACTCCCCCGACTCCAGCCGGAGCAAGGCTGATCATCAGAGGAGACAGGCCCGCTACACGTAACGCCACCAGCTCAAGATTAACTGCCAAACCTCCCAGTGCCCCGACTGTTCCCAGCAGCGCTATGAAAGGAGCGATCTGGATAAACCTGCGCGGCATCAGCATTGCCGTATATAAGAAGGCATCTCTGGCGGTATATGTTCCCTTCCCCACATCATCAAGCTGATCAAGCAGATCAAAAAAACTGAACAGGGGCAGCAGCACCACAGTAGCGATGATCATCCCTGTTAAAACCTGCAAGGCAATATAGCGGTAACAAATTTTCACTATTTTCTTGCAGATAACAGCAGCCTGAGTTCAGGCAAGCGCAACACGACAATGAGGAGCAGCAATCCGTATATCCACCATATTCCAGGCATGGGCGCGACAACCCCCTGTTCCACCCAGGTTTTGGCTAACCCGCTCAGATTGTAATAAACAGCGAATACCAGCGCCGCGATAATAAATGTTCGATCTGCCTTATCTTTACGCGGTGCTGTTCGGGTAAAAGAAACGGCAATCAGTGCCAGCAAAATGGTCGCAACCGGACGGGAAAGCCGCCACTGTAACTCTGCAATTTCCCATGGTTGCTCAGAACTCCAGAGTGACTGTGTCGATGCGGCCTTGCGCCGATAGTTTTGTGCCTGATCGTTTTCATTGAAATAAATCATTTTCTCAAACTGAATCGTACTGTCTTTAACCGTATCGAATCCCAGACGGTAGATTTTTCCATCCCGCAATTCGATATGCGGCCACTGTTCCTGCGTCATGGGGCGTTGAAAACCTTCCCGGGATACAATAATTTCACTGTTCTCAGCTGTTCTGATGTAGTGAAAAACACCTTCCATCCGTTTTTCATGGTCGTCCTTTCCCCGGATGAAAACTACACGGCCACTTTTCTCACTGCCATAAAATCTTCCGGGCTGAAAGCGATCAGTATTCAGCTCAGCTTCAGCCTGCGCATTCATGACATAGCTTTCCGCATACGCCCACGGGCGCGCATAAACGGAAAGCGCCCCGCTAAGGAGCGCGACCGGCAGAGCAATGATGAAAACAGTAAGAGTGATCCGGTTATCACTATAGCCGACAGAGCGCAGCACATTGATTTCCTGATCACGATTCATCCTGCTTAAACCATGAATAACCGCTACATAAAAAGCGATTGGCACCAGCACTTCAAGTGCAATGATGGTTTTTAACCCCACCAGCTTGAACATTGCCAGCGCGCCCAGGGTTTCCGCTACCGCTCCGGTTAAAAAGCGCGCAACACTGAAACTTACGAAAAGGCCGATCAGAATAATGGTTACTACGAAGAAAGGAAGCAGCAGCTCCCGAGAAATGTATCTTTCAATAATCCCCATGAAGATCAGTGGTTTGCTCTACGTCGATGAATGAGGCGATTCTGTTTTGGTCAGAACAGATTTTACCAGCAGTAAATCTTCCACCTTATCAACATCAATACCCGCTTCGGGAAATGGCAGAATTACGGGGCATATCCGGACGCTCGTTTTTTTTGAAATTTGCTGCAGCGCCTGATCCAGCGTCAGGCGACCAAGCAAATATGACCAGACAGCACGCCACCCCAGCACCCGGCTGATCAGTTTCCAGGGGCGTTTACGCAATGCCTCCGCCTGTTGCCAAAAATCCACCAATGCACGCCCACGCGCATTAAAGGTGAACAGATTACAACCACAGAAATTTCCATCGCGCAGGCGAATGACTGTACGTTTGGCATTGCCATATTTATTCTGCACAGTTTCATACCTGATCATTCCAACCGTTGCATCACATTCCAGATTACGGGAAGCTTTCAGAAAATAATCCACAATTTCCGGCGTAAGCAAGGCGTGATCAGCTGTCGTCAATAAAACCGGACGCTGCATATCAACCATCGAAAGCCCATGAGCAGCGCTGCGAGCAGGTGAATCCAGATTTCTTACCCAGTTTACATGCTTGTTTTCTATACGCTGCAGCAGTTCTTTGCACGCGGCAAGCTGTGATTCAGGCGGGCCACATAAAAAAACGGAATTTATCTGGTTACAACTGTTCAAGGCATCCAGCACTCGAATGACCATTGGCTTTCCACCGATCGGGGCAAAAGCTTTGCATGCTGCGCCAGTATACTGTGCCACAGGATCCTGATTGCCTCGATCAGCAGCCAATACCAGAGCGACAAACTGATCGTTATCGCTCATTACCGACAAGAAAAAACACTGATTTATCGAATTGATGCAACTGTGCTTTGGTCACGCCAGTGCTTTCTCATAAATACGATAACGCTTGTATTCCCTGGCGCCTATTTTTT
>JACTML010000217.1 GCA_014584635.1 Nitrosomonas eutropha
CCCAGCCAGCGCTCAAGATAAGGATTCAAATCATCGCAGTGCGGGCAGCCATACCAAAAGAATTCGATCACTTCGATATGCTGTGGTGACACATCTTCTGTTGGCTGAGGTGTTGAAAGTACTTTATAGTCCCGACCTTCAACAAGTTCCGCTTGAGCAACCAGAATTCCTGCCAGATTTAAAACAATAAAGCTCAAGAGAAGGCAGGTAATTTTTCTTACATTCATCTAATTTTCCTTATGTTTAAAGTAGCAGAAAAATATGATCACTTGATCCGGTTTATCTTGAATTTATGATAAGAATAAATCCCTAAAGAACCTCTGATTAACCTCGAGTCTCGTCATTGCAAACGCAAAGAAGCAATCCACTGCATCAATGAAATCAACATTTTATGGATTGCCACGTTCCCGCCACCCGCTTCATTGCATTTGCAATCGCGGCTAAAGGCTTACGCTCCTCGCAATGATGAAATTGTGCAGAGGCTCCCTAATTGTCCGCTGCACGAACCAGGCTGGTTGTCACCCCGTTGGACTGCAGAGCAGCACGAACCCGGTCAAGCTCTTCCATTTTAGTGAACGGTCCGACGCGTACATAGTGAACGGTCCGACGCGTACACGGTGTACAAGCACATTACTGTCAGATTTTCCAACCTGAACCGAGGCAATCATGCCCAGCATGGCAAGTTCGGCCTTCATTCTTTCTGCATCACCAGAATTTCTGAATGAACCAGCCTGCAAATAATATCGATCTTTAGACACAACAGCTTTTTCAGGCGGTTTCTCGGGAATTTTTTTGGCTACCGCAGCAGTCGGTGGCAAAGGGGCGAGATCAAATGTATCTTCAACCGGCGGTTCCTCAATTCCTGGCAGAATTTTATAGAAATCAAAACGAGATCCATCCGCTTCTGCCTGATTTGCACGAGGCGGTGTCTTTTTTTCTGTTGGCTGTAATGGCGATTGTTGTACCGATTTTTCAGATGATTGACTTTGAGGCCCCTTTTCCTGAGCAAGAAATGGGCTGGGAGCCTGACTGATATACAACCATACGCCAATAGCACTTGCGATGCCCAGTGTGTAGCCAATGAACAAGCCAAGCCACAAGGAACCGCCGCCTTTGCGCACTTTTACCGAATTTCTGGATTTATAATCCCGACTCATTAACCTTTTATATCCCACTCAGTTACATTTCACGAGGAGAAGTTACTCCCAATAAAGATAATCCTTTAGATAGCACCTGACGAACAGCAAAAATCAAAGCCAGTCTCGCTATTTTAAGCGATTCATCCGCGACAAGGAAACGCGTTGAGTTATAGTAGCTATGAAATTCTCCGGCCAGCTCCCTCAGGAAAAATGCGACAAGGTGAGGAGCACGCTCGCGCGCAGCAGTTTCAATCGTATCCGGAAAATCGATCATTTTCTGCAAAAGCGCCAGTTCAGCCGGATCAGTCAGCAATGTTGCTTCTGCCCTGCCAAACACCTCTGTCTCCCCGCCCCATTGCTCAAGTACGCTGCAAATACGCGCATGTGCATACTGCACATAGTAGACAGGATTATCGTTACTTTGTGATTTGGCCAGATCCAGATCAAAATCCAAATGCTGATCACTCTTACGCAGCACGTAAAAAAAACGGGCTGCATCATTTCCCACTTCCTGGCGTAATTGCCTTAGCGTGACAAATTCACCGGATCGGGTAGACATTGAAACTTTACTGCCATCGCGATACAGAACAGCGAACTGAACCAGTGCTATTTCAAGCTTGTCCGGATCAAGAGACAACGCTTCAATAGCGCCTTTTACCCGGGAAATATAGCCATGGTGATCCGCTCCCCAGATATTCAGCATGTAATCAAAGCCTCGTTCATACTTGCTGAGGTGGTAAGCAATATCCGATGCAAAATAGGTGTATTGTCCATTTTCCCGCTGCACAACCCGATCTTTCTCGTCACCAAACCGGGTGGACTGGAACCAGAGCGCGCCATCCTGACGATACAACAGCTTCTTATCATTCAATAACTGTACAGCACGTGCCACCATTCCGCTGTCAAACAACGATTGTTCCGAAAACCAGTTTTCAAACTCGACACCGAATTCCATCAAATCATTGCGGCAGTCATTCAATTGTTCCGTCAGAACAAAATTATGAAGATAGTCATAATCTGCACCCAGAACAGATTTCGCCACAGCGATAAGATTATCCAGATGTTCATCTTCCCCATCAGCTGCTGTCTTTGAATTTATTTTTGCCAGCAGCTGCGCCGAAGAATCAGAGCGATATGCATAGCGATCACCATGCAACCGATATATCTCTGCCGCCATATCCGTAACATACTGCCCCTGATAGGCGTTACCGGGAAAAGGCAGAGAAATACCACACAGGTCAAGATAACGCAGCCATGTTGACAACGCCAGAATATCCATCTGACGACCGGCGTCGTTAACATAAAACTCCCGCGTAACGGTATATCCGGCTGCAGCCATGATACTGGCCAGGCTGGCACCAAATGCAGCTCCGCGACCATGCCCAACATGTAACGGACCAGTGGGGTTGGCAGAAACAAATTCGATCTGGATGGTTTTTCCTGCCCCCCGTGCGCCACATCCAAACGAATCACCCGCCTGCAATATCTCAAGCAAAAATTGCTGTTTTGCTGTTTTGCTCAAAAAAAAGTTAATAAACCCTCCACCAGCAACAACAGCTTTTTCCACACAGGAAGAATCCGGCAAAGCCTCAATCAGCATTTTCGCCAGTTCAAGCGGGTTACGGCGCAGATGCTTGGCCAGTTTCATCGCCAGATTACTGGAATAATCGCCATGATCTGCCAGTTTGGGTCGCTGCAGCTCGATTGATATTTCTGTTTCTTCCGGAAAAACTTGTTTTGCTGCTTGAACAAGCAATTGTATGCAGTGGGATCTAAAATCGAAGGGAGTTGATGTAGCCATGACGGGAAAATATTTCGGTAAGCCCGCATTATAGCGACTTACCCGTAAACTTGTTGACGTGTTTTGACAGATTGAATCCGGAAATTTACCCGGCAAACTTGAATTAAGGTGTTGCGCTTACTCCAAACTGCTTTTCAGATTTGTGGATTTCATGTGCTATCCAAGCGGTATATAATGGAATGCTGAAACTGCTACCATGAAGAGTAAAAAATCCAGGTTGACTCACAATGAAAAACACAGAAGAAAAATTCGGAGAAGAGGTGCTCGATGCCTGCATCAAGCATACAAAAGAAGAAGTTTTGGCAGAACAGCTTCCGTTTATCCAAGGTAAAAAATATGATTTTGCACCGCAGTTTAAGGATCTGACTGTTCAGCTCTATCTCGTTGGTGTCATGCAGCAGTTCTATGACCAATATGAAGCCACCACAACAGACGCACAAGAAAAGGCGTTTGAAGCGCTATACCACATGATGATCAGAGATGGGGTCAAAGCCAAACGTGCAAAAAAACAAGCCGCGTTCGTCAAAAAAATGTCTGTACTGGATGATGGAGACGAAGCACTGGCACTCGCACTGGGTTATGAATCCAAACCTGGTGATCACAGCCTGGCTGAGGTTTTTGATCATTACACTGACGAAACCCGGGTATCCAAGGGAATGTGGCGTGATTACGATCGGGGCAAGACTATTTTACTACTGGGTGGCCTGCTCTTTGCCATGGCGGGTATATGGTTTGTAACCATCTACCTTCCGGAAAGTGAAGGTATCACCATTTTGGCTGTTGGTTTGCTGACAGCATTTTTATTTATTACACCGGTATTCCTGATCGGGCTTCTGATTTACCGCTACAAAATAAGGAAAAGCAATCGTTCCAGAACATCTTCCCACTAACAAGGCTGCTTTGGGAAAAAGCAAAATTATGTACAGGATTTTCTGCGGAACAGAAAACAGGTAAGGCAATATTCGGGGAACCTTTGCAAAACGTTCATGAAGCAGTCAGTTCAAGGCAAAAGTCAGCAAGGAAGCGGAATTTATACGGAATAAATGAGCATTCTGAGTCGATTTTTAACACAGAATGGCAACGCAGACAGTTTAGCAAAGGTTCCGAGAGCAAGAAATCCTGCAACAGCCTCGCCGGTTGAAGCAAGGCGTTTGTCACCTATCCAACACCCTCTGAATTTTATGAGCGCAACCATTATCAGTGGCACCTTTATTGCAAACAAACTGCGTGAAGAATTGAAACAACGTGTCAGGATACTTGCAGAAAAAAGCATACAACCCGGGTTAGCTGTCATTCTCGCTGGAGATAACCCGGCCTCTTGTGTATATGTGCGTAACAAGGCGAAGGTCTGCAAAGAGCTGGGCATTCACTCCGAAATTTTTAATTTTCCTGGTGATACCTCCCAGGAAACCATATTGCAGCAAATACAACGTTTGAACGCCGATCCCAAAATCCACGGTATTCTGGTGCAACTCCCCCTGCCAGAACACATCCGGATGAATGAAGTCATCGCTGCCATCGCAATTGAAAAAGACGTAGACGGATTTCATCCCTGCAATGTGGGTGCGCTGGCAACGGGTCACGCCCTGTTTCGCCCGTGCACTCCTTTTGGTGTCATGAAAATGCTGGCAGAATATGCCATCCCTCTCCAGGGGCAGCACGCAGTTGTAGTTGGGCGCAGCAATATCGTTGGAAAACCAATGGCATTCATGTTGCTGGAACAAGGAGCAACTGTCACCATTTGCACTTCACGAACCCGGGAGCTGGCCAGTCATACCCGTAATGCCGACATTATTGTCATGGCCACAGGCAAGGCTAACCTGCTGACAAGTGACATGATCAAAACCGGTGCAACTATAATTGATGTTGGTATTAATCGTCTGACAGACGGCCGACTTTGCGGAGATGTCGAATTTGCAGGTGTGAAGGAAAAAGCAGGATATATCACCCCCGTTCCCGGAGGCGTGGGCCCCATGACAATCACAATGCTGATGCATAACACGATCGAGGCGGCAGAACGTGCACAGACAAATGCATAGAAAATCAAAATTCGATGCGTTTCATCCAATAATTTTGAACTTGTAGACTCGTAAACAAGGAGCAAATCCGAATATGGATCCACTCGATATCGATCCCCAGGAAACACAGGAATGGTTGGAAGCCCTGGAAACAGTACTGATTAACGAAGGCGCAGAACGTGCCCATTTTTTGCTGGAAAAACTGGTAGAAAAAGCACGCCGTTCCGGGGCTTATCTGCCTTACAGCGCCAATACCGCTTATATCAACACCATTCCCCCCGGTAAGGAAGAGCACTCGCCCGGCAATCATGCGCTGGAGCGTCGTATTCGTTCCTATATTCGTTGGAATGCGGCAGCAATGGTATTGCGCGCCAATCGTCATACCAATGTAGGGGGTCATATCGCAAGTTTCGCTTCAGCCGCTACACTCTACGATGTTGGCTATAACCATTTCTGGCGCGCCACCAACGAGCAGCAGGAAGGCGATCTGATTTACGTACAGGGCCATTCTTCTCCCGGTATTTACGCGCGTGCATTTCTGCTGGATGAATTAACCAGCGAACAAATGGACAATTTCCGCCAGGAAGTCGATGACAGTGAAAACAGTCTGCCATCTTACCCTCACCCGTGGCTTATGCCGAATTTCTGGCAATTCCCCACGGTTTCAATGGGCTTGGGGCCGCTCATGGCCATCTATCAGGCCCGTTTCATGAAATATCTCGGGATACGCGGCCTGGCCAAGACAGAGGGACGTAAAGTCTGGGCGCTGATAGGCGATGGCGAGGTAGATGAACCGGAAACATTGGGCGCTATTTCCCTCGGAGCCCGTGAAAAACTGGATAACCTGGTTTTTGTCATCAACTGTAATCTGCAGCGCCTCGACGGTCCAGTACGCGGAAACGGCAAGATCATCCAGGAACTGGAAAGTACCTTCCGTGGCGCCGGCTGGAATGTAATCAAGGTCATCTGGGGTTCTTACTGGGATCCTCTATTGGCAAATGACACCAAAGGATTGCTGCAACAGCGCATGATGGAATGCGTTGACGGTGAATATCAGACATTCAAATCACGCGACGGCGCCTACGTACGCGAACATTTCTTTGGAAAATATCCGGAGCTGCTGGAAATGGTTGCCAACATGTCTGATGACGATATCTGGCGGCTGAATCGGGGTGGTCACGATCCGCATAAGGTTTACGCTGCCTACAGTGCAGCAATGAAGCATACCGGCCAGCCAACGGTAATATTGACCAAAACGATCAAGGGTTACGGTATGGGTGAAGCAGGCGAAGCACAGAACATTACCCATCAGCAGAAAAAAATGGGCACCACCTCGCTGAAAGCTTTTCGTGATCGCTTTGGATTACCGGTGCCAGATGACAAAATTGACGAAATACCTTATCTGAAATTTGAAGAAGGCTCTCCTGAATACAACTATATGCGTGAGCGACAGCAGGCGATGGGCGGGTTTATTCACCACCGTCGTCGCAAGGCTGAAGCACTGCAGATTCCACCTTTATCTGCCTTTGAAACATTGCTCAAAGCCAGCGGTGAAGGGCGCGAAACATCCACAACCATGGCATTTGTGCGCATGCTCAATATCCTGGTGAAGGATAAAAATATCGGCAAGCGCGTGGTACCCATCGTTGCGGATGAATCACGTACATTCGGTATGGAGGGCATGTTCCGGCAACTGGGAATCTGGTCATCTGTAGGGCAGCTCTATACTCCGGAAGATGCTGATCAGCTCATGTATTATAAAGAAGATCGCAGCGGACAGATCCTGCAGGAAGGCATCAATGAGGCTGGGGCAATGGCATCGTGGATGGCAGCAGCGACTGCTTACAGCACACATAATGTACAAATGATTCCGTTCTACATCTACTACTCGATGTTTGGTTTTCAGCGTGTCGGCGACCTTGCCTGGGCAGCAGGTGACATGCGCTGTCGTGGATTTCTGCTGGGTGGCACTGCCGGGCGCACCACACTGAACGGCGAAGGTCTGCAACACGCGGATGGTCACAGCCATCTGGCTGCCTCCACCATTCCCAACTGCGTATCCTACGATCCTGCCTTTGCTTACGAGGTTATCGTCATTATCCAGGATGGTCTGCGACGCATGTACCAGGAACAGGAGGATGTTTACTACTACATCACAGTAATGAATGAAAATTACTCGCACCCGGAAATGCCTAAGGGGATCGAGCAAAATATCCTGCAGGGAATGTATCTGTTGCGTGAAGGAAGCGAAAAAAACAAGCAGCGCGTACAATTACTGGGCTCCGGAACGATTTTACGGGAAGTGATTGCCGCAGCGGATATACTGGAAAAAGACTACAAAATCTCGGCAGATATCTGGAGTGTTACCAGTTTCAATCAGTTACGCAGGGAAGCTCTGAGCGTATCACGCTGGAATCTGCTTCATCCTGAAGAACCAGCCAGATTGTCGTACGTGGAAACCTGCCTGAAAGACCGCAAGGGACCGGTTATCGCCTCAACTGACTACATGAAAATTGTTGCAGATCAGATCCGGGAGTTTGTTCCAAACCGTTATCGTGTGTTGGGAACAGATGGATTTGGTCGCTCAGATACGCGTGAAAAATTAAGATATTTCTTTGAGGTCGATCGCCATTATGTCGTAGTTGCGGCGCTTAAAGCGCTGGCAGACGAGGGAAAAATTCCGGCATCAGCAGTAACCAAGGCAATTCAGACTTTCGCGATTGATCCGGAAAAACCCGAACCGATCAAAGTTTAGATACGTTCACAATCAATAGAATAGAATAATTCTGCCCCATTCTGGCAATATTTATTGCAGCAAGAATCAAGGAGTACAAGTGGCTGAAGTCAAGAAAGTTCTGGTTCCGGATATCGGAAATTTCGAGGATATTCCGGTTATTGAAATCATGGTCAAACCCGGGGACAGCGTACAGGCTGAAGATCCTCTAATTGTACTGGAATCGGACAAGGCTACCGTTGAGGTACCGGCACCCTATTCCGGAACAATTCAGGAAATTCTGCTGAAAACCGGTACAAAGGTTTCCAAAGGCTCGGAAATCCTGACTATGGAAGTTGCTGCTGTTACGCAGGAAAAAGAGAAACCGCTTGAGCCTCAACAAGCTGAATCCCAACCGGTGGTAACAGAACCCAGACAATCCGAAACGGCGCCGGCAGTTAAGCCACAAACCACCACAACACCCCGACCTGCATCTCCTCCTGCGGCATTACCGGAACCCGCTCAGGAATCCACCGGAAACAAACCGCATGCCAGCCCCTCAGTCAGACGATTTGCTCGCGAACTGGGAGTAGATCTGAGTAAGGTGACAGGAACCGGCCCCAAGTTGCGCATCCTTAAGGAAGATGTACAAGCCTTTGTTAAACAGGCGTTATCCTGCGAACAAGGAGCGGGAGGATCACTCAATCTGCTGCCCTGGCCGCATGTGGATTTTGCGAAATTCGGCCCCATTGAACTGAAATCTTTATCGCGTATCCGAAAAATTTCAGGCGCTAACCTTCACCGCAACTGGGTCATGATTCCGCACGTCACACAATTTGACGAAGCTGATATCACCGACCTGGAAACACTCAGAAAAACGCACAATGAAACCTGGCAAAATAACGGTACCAGGCTAACCATACTGGCTTTTCTTATTAAAGCCGTTACCGCCGCGTTGAAAAAATTTCCAGAATTTAACGCTTCTCTGGATAACAGCACGGCAGAAAGTCAACTCATTATCAAACATTATTATCACTTGGGGTTTGCTGTTGATACCCCAAACGGGCTAGTCGTCCCGGTTATTCGGGATGCCGATCAAAAAGGCGTAATCAGCATTGCCGAAGAACTTGCCAGATTGTCCTCGCTGGCTCGCGAAGGCAAATTAATGCCCAACGATATGCAAGGCGCAAGTTTTACCATATCGAGCCTGGGAGGAATTGGCGGAACCGGCTTTACCCCTATTATCAATGCGCCGGAAGTTGCTATCCTGGGAATTTCCCGCGCCAGCCTGAAACCGGTTTACCAGAACGATAAGCTTGTTCCCCGTCTCATGCTTCCGCTCTCGCTCTCCTACGACCATCGCGTAATTGATGGTGCAGCGGCCGCGCGTTTTACAGCACACCTGGCCAGCATTCTGACAGATATGCGACTTGCGCTGTTTTGAGTCATGCAGCCGCCAGATAGCGCAATCCCCGGTTATCTGCCTATCATCACATGACTGAGAAAACAGCGTATTCACTCGTGGGAATCTATGGCGGCACCTTTGATCCTGTTCACTACGGACACCTGCGCGTAGCTGAAGAGCTGGTTGGAATTTTACAGTTGAACCATCTGTTTTTCTTGCCTGCCGGCCATCCCCGATTGCGTAATGCCCCCAGTGCACCCGGGGCAAGCCGTGTTGCCATGCTGCAGGAAGCCATTTGTGGCAATGCTCTGTTTTCAGTAGATGGCCGCGAAATCAGACGTCCGGGCGAAACCTACAGTGTGGAATCATTGCAGGAAATCAAACAGGAATACCAGATAAAATATAAAACAGATCAGCAAGTTGCACTGTGCTTCATTATCGGAGCCGATGCTTTTATCAAACTGCCGTACTGGCACCACTGGCGTAAACTGTTTGAGTTATGCCACCTTGTGATTGTCAATCGACCCGGTTCAGTTTCAATCGATAATCTGTCCGGTTTGCCCGATGAACTAAGGACTGCCTGCCAGACCCGCCAGACAACCGCTGTCACAGAATTGAAAAACTCACCTTATGGCCGCATCTTTGCTGCATCCACAACCTTACTGGATATTTCATCCACAGCAATCAGAAGCCTCATCGCTTCGGGGAAAAGCACCCGCTACCTGCTACCCGAAGCAGTGATCAACTATATCGACAAGCATGGTTTTTATGCCGGAGAAAAATGACATTATCTGATCAACAGCTGGAAACAGTTATAACCGCCTTGGAAGATCTCAAAGCCAGTGATATTCGTGTAATCGACGTCAGCAAGCTGACAGCGTTATTCACCACAATAGTCATAGCCAGCGCCGATTCCACCCGCCAGACCAAGGCACTGGCCGGCCATGTACAGGAAAAGATAAAAGCATCCGGGGGAACCGTCTATGGCATAGAAGGCGAACAGACGGGGGAGTGGATGCTGGTTGATCTGGGCGACATCATTGTGCACATCATGCAGCCCGCTATCCGCAGCCACTACAATCTGGAAGGACTGTGGTCGGAATTGGCCTGCCAGTCACCGCAGGAAAATTCCGCACTATACAGCTGACTGATTGGGAACCAGCTGCAAGGTAACGCTGTCCCCTTTCCTAATTTATCCTTTTTTATAGCGCTCGCATATTTATAACATCTGCTCATGAAACTCCATATTCTGGCGGTTGGCAACAAAATGCCGGACTGGATTAAAAAGGGATACGCGGAATACAGCGAACGCATGCCCAAAGAAGTTGAGTTGCTACTGGCAGAAATCAAACCTGAAAAACGGACAGGCAAAAAAACTGAACAGCTGTTACAGGCAGAGAGTGAACGCATTCGTACGGCTTTGCCACCGCAGTGCTATATTATTGCGCTGGATGAATCTGGCACACAGATCACTACTGTCAGGCTAGCCGGACGTTTGACCGAGTGGATGGAATCCGGCCGGGATGTCGTATTCATTATTGGCGGAGCAGACGGACTCCACCCGGGCATCAAACAAATGGCTCATGAAAAACTGGCGCTGTCTGCCATGACTCTGCCACACGGGCTGGTCAGAGTATTACTGGCGGAACAGCTTTACCGGGCATTTTCCATCACCCGCAATCATCCTTACCATCGTGCATGATTTTCAATCCTGCGGTAGAGTTTCGACTACAGGTTACGCGGTATCACTTACAAAAACGCTACTTTAGAATCTGATCCGGAAATGATTATAACAGCTGACAATCATATTTATCTGGTATCACGCAGTACCCGCAGACGTGACCTGCTCAGGCAGATCGGTATCCGACACACGATATTACTCATGCGGGAAACCTTATCACGCCCGATTGATATAGATGAAACACCTGCTCCGGGAGAATCTCCTGCTGATTATGTTTACAGAATTACTCATGCTAAAGCAGAAGCAGGCTGGTTACGCCTGAAGCAGCGAAACCTGCCCCTGATGCCCGTACTGGCAGCAGATACGATTGTCATACTGGATGGCCGTATTCTGGGAAAGCCAAGAGATGCGCAACACGCAGAAGAAATGCTGCGCGCACTCTCCGGGAAAGAGCACCAGGTTCATACAGCAGTCGGACTGGCATTCCAGGAACAGATCAAACTGCGTTTATCAACAACAACAGTTCGATTCAGAGACATCAGCCCATACGAAATCCGAACCTATATTGCCAGCAATGAATCACACGACAAGGCTGGCGCCTATGCCATTCAGGGGAAAGCAGCTGCCTTCATTATCAACATCAATGGAAGTTACAGCGGCGTAGTTGGATTACCCCTGTTTGAAACCTCTCAGCTGCTGGAAGAAAGCGGAATTCCGATTTTCTGAACGAATACAATCCGATCCCAGTTTGATATGAGCAGTGAAATTCTCATTAATGTCACCCCGCAGGAAACACGCGTTGCCATCATAGAGCAGGGAATCACACAGGAACTGCACATTGAACGCACCAGCAGTCGCGGCATTGTGGGTAATATTTATAATGGACGTGTCAGCCGTGTATTGCCTGGAATGCAATCAGCCTTTATTGATATTGGCCTCGAACGGGCAGCTTTCCTGCACGTGGCCGATATCCATGAATCCGGTCAGGCTGAGCACCACAAGCCAATAGAACAGCTTCTGTCCGAGGGCGGCAATATTCTTGTGCAGGTTGTCAAGGATGCTATTGGTATAAAAGGCGCCAGACTCTCTACCCAGATCAGCTTCGCCGGGCGCTTGCTGGTCTATTTGCCGCAGGAATCCTATATTGGCGTATCTCAACGTATCGAAGACAATAACGAACGCGAGTCATTACGTCAGAAATTGCAGAATATGCTGCCCGCTGATTCTTCCGGCGGGTACATCATCCGAACCATGGCTGAAACAGCTGAGGAGCACGAATTACAGACTGACATCGACTATCTTCACAAGCTCTGGCGCGATATCCAGAAAAGATCGCTGACCACCTCTCCCCCTTCTCTGCTGTATCAGGATCTGGATCTGTGTCATCGGGTCCTGCGTGATTTTGTCAACACAGATACCTATCGGGTACGTGTTGATTCACGCGAAACTCACCAGAAACTAATCACCTTCACTCAGGAATATATGATGAGTGATGTGGAAAAAATCAGCCACTATACCGGGGAGCGGCCATTATTCGATTTATACGGAGTTGAACAGGAAATCGAAAAATCGCTGGCCAGACGTGTTGATCTGAAATCCGGTGGTTATGTCATCATCGACCAGACTGAAGCGCTCACCACCATGGATGTAAATACAGGCGGCTTCGTCGGCGTGCGGAATTTTGATGACACCATATTCAAGACCAATCTTGAAGCGGCTCAGGTCATTGCACGGCAGCTGCGGTTACGCAACCTGGGCGGCATTATCATCATTGATTTTATCGACATGGATCGCGAAGAACATCGATCCGCAGTGCTGGCCGAATTCAACAAAACCTTGCAGCGAGATCGGACAAAAATGACCGTCAACGGCTTCACTGCGCTGGGTCTGGTTGAAATGACACGCAAACGCACACGTGAAAGCCTGGCGCAAATTCTCTGTGAAACCTGCCCAACTTGCCAGGGGCGCGGAGAAATCAGAACAGCCCAGACAATCTGCTATGAAATTCTGCGCGAACTGTTGCGGGAGTCCAGACAATTCAATGCCAAGGAATATCGTATCCTCGCCTCTCAGCAAGTAATTGATCTTTTTCTGGATGAAGAATCCCAAAGCCTCGCCCAGCTGGGCGATTTTATTGCCAAACCCATCGGTTTGCAGGTCGGCACTTCCTACACACAGGAACAGTACGACGTCATCCTGATTTAATCCTCCTGCGACATTATGTCGCATTGCAACTCTCTCCCGACTGGTCTAATATTTTTCGGACAAAGTGATGAAGAGATTGATAATCGTTATCGATTCTGATAGCATCCCGGAATCAATACACATGCACAGATAATCGGGTATTTCAGTCATTTATTTTAAGCAGTCAGCTCTGAAATCAGATAAACAGAAAACACACACTATACATATGATATGGCCAGAATCTATCATAAACCGGTTCTTACCGGAGTATCCCTCATCAGCCTCCTGGTAGTCGTGGCTGCACATGCCGCCATACTCTACGGGATATGGCAATATCGTTTCAGCACCACAGCTCCGGAAACGATCACACTCTATGCGCAATTTATTGCCCCCCCCGAAAAGCAGGAAGAAGTTGCCGAAGCACCCAAAGCTGAACTGAAGGCGGAGCACATACCGCCCCAGATCAAGCCCAAACCGCCGATCAGGAAGGTACAGCAGCCCAAACGTCAGCTGATAGCCAAGGCACCTGTCGCTGCTCCGCAGGAACGGGTCTTGCCTGAGCCACCTGTTGAAGAATACAAACCAGAGCCGGAACCAGAACCGGAAAAGAAGGTCGTCAACGAAACCGTGGCTGCCGCAAAACCTGCACAAATGCCGGCCGGCCCGGTTACCTTGTCTTCCGAGCTGTCGGTATCCTGTCCAGATCTGGCCAGCCCGGCCTACCCTGCCCTGTCTCGCCGTCTGGGCGAGGAAGGGAAACTGGTACTCCAGGTGGAACTGGATGAAACAGGCCGTATCAACAAAGCCAAGGTTGTCGAAAGCAGCGGTTACTCAAGACTGGATAACGCCGCTTTATCAGCCGTCAAAACCTGGCGCTGCCGGCCGGCGACACGCGATGGACGGGCTGTACCGGCAATCGCTCTGCAACCTTTCAATTTTGTCATCGAAGGAAGTTAACTGATGGAGAAAACATTGGGTTTTTCTAATTTTCTGACACAGGTCGATCCTGTTGGAATGAGTGTGCTGATACTGCTGCTTGCTTTGTCAGTAGCCAGCTGGTATCTGATTGTGACCAAAAGTATCGGCAACATGATTGCTTCGCGCCGTGCGAAGGCTTTCCTAAAACATTTCTGGCATATCGATTCAGTCCCTCAGCTTAAAACAGAAATCGGTGCAATCACCGATAATCACGCATTTGTCCAGCTGGCCAAAACAGCATTAGCCACCACGGCGAATTCACACAAACACGGGTTGGAGAAACTGGCAACTACCGGTGATACGAATGAACTGCTCACCCGCTCATTGCGCAACAGCCTGGACCAGGAAGCCGCCCGTATTGAGTATGGCCTTACCATCATCGCCTCAGCCGGTTCTTCCGCGCCTTATATCGGGTTATTTGGTACAGTCTGGGGTATTTACCACGCCTTGATTCAGATCGGGGTATCCGGACAGGGTACACTGGACAAAGTAGCCGGCCCGGTAGGTGAAGCACTCATCATGACAGCACTGGGGCTGGCCGTTGCCATACCCGCTGTGCTGGCCTATAACGCTTTTATACGACGCAACCGTCTATGGATGGCTCAGCTGGATGATTTCGCACATGATCTCTACACCATCATGACGACAGGCAGCAAATCCGGTGAAGAAGAGCATCAAAAAACAGTGCATAAAGAAACAGCAGCTGCCTCACATCATGCGCCGGTATCAGGAGCTGGTGTAGCAGCCGGAGTCATCAGTGGAGAGGGAAATTAATGGCTTTCGGCGATTCAACCCGTTATCAGAGCAAAACAGCCATGACAGAGATCAACGTGGTCCCGCTGGTCGATGTCATGCTGGTGCTGCTGATTATTTTCATGATTACTGCTCCTCTACTGACACATTCAGTCAAGGTCGATTTGCCCAAGGCATCAAGCACTCCCAGTCAAACCAAATCAGAAAACATTGAATTTGCCATCCGTGCAGACGGCAGTTTTTACTGGGGAGGAGAACCCGTCACACTGGATCAGCTGCCCGCACGCTTTGCTGCAGCTGTCGAGCAATCCGACAAAACCGAATTGCATATTCGAGCTGATCGTGATTCACATTACGAGCTGGTAGCCAAGGTTATGAGCATTGCCGCTTCAGCAGGATTGGTACGCATCGGTTTTGTAACAGATCCCAATGAACTGAAGGCAGCGGATACAGGGACAACACCGGATCATCCCTAGAATTATTCAATATCTCAATGCATTACGTCACCAATTGAACTACTGTTTTACTGATGTTTTTTAGGGTCCCAGTAGTTCAATTCAGTAATAATTCAGCTATCCGTTTCTTTTCCGGATATGTTGACGATATGTTTCAAACAAACAGATTCCAGCGCTGACGGATACATTCAAACTTTCAATACTGCCACTCATCGGAATACTGACCAATTGATCGCAGATCTCCCGGGTAAGGCGACGCATCCCCTCCCCCTCAGCACCCAGCACCCAGGCGATGGGCCTCGTCAGCGTGACTGCAGCAAGTGTATCGGACGCATCAGCCGCTGTACCTACAATCCAGATACCGGCTTCTTTCAACTCGCGCAATGTTCTGGCCAGATTGGTTACCGCAAAAAAGGGAACCGTATCTGCTGCCCCACTGGCAACTTTATGAACCGTTGCCGATAAACCCACTGCCCGATCTTTGGGAACGATCACTGCGTGCACGCCAAACGCATCGGCAACACGCAGGCATGCTCCCAGATTATGCGGATCCTTGACTCCATCCAGCACCAGCAAAAACGCCGGTTCAGTTAATCCATCCAGCAAATCTTCAAGTACGGCGTACTGCTGCAACTTCGTCACATGAGCAGCGACCCCCTGGTGATGCGTGGTACCGGTCATTTTGTGCACCCGATCCTGATCACACAGAATCAGGCGCGTAGAAGTGGTTTCAGCCAGATTTATCAGATCACGCGCACGCTGATCCTGCCGATTGGCATCCAGATAAATTTCCCGGATGCTGTCCGGATGCTGCCGCAAACGGCTGGTAATGGCATGAAAGCCGAAAATATAGTGAGAGCGGGACATGATGGTTGAAAGCTATAAAGAAGAAAGTGCTACCTGCCTGATTTCCTGCGGACATTGTCTTCCGCAAGGACAAAATCTATTTTACGGGTTGCTAGATCAACCCGGACAAGTTTTACCCGCAGATTGTCTCCCAAACGGAAACTGATTCCGCTACGTTCGCCACGCAAGACATGCTTGGCAGCATCATGGCGGAAATAATCGCTGGGCAATTCCGAAATATAAACCAATCCTTCAACATAAACAGCATCCAGGGTAACAAACAACCCAAAAGCAGTTACCCCAGTGATAATACCATCAAAGCAGTCATTGATTTTATCCTGCATATAGAAGCACTTAAGCCAGGATTCAACTTCCCGCGTAGCTTCATCCGCACGTCGCTCGGTTTGTGAGCAGTGTTTTCCAATCTCGTGCCAGTCACCAGGATCATAGCGCTTGCCCGCAAGCACAGCTTTGATGGCGCGATGCACCAGCAAATCCGGATAGCGCCGGATGGGCGAAGTAAAATGCGTATACATTTCATAGGCCAGACCAAAATGCCCGACATTGTCCGGACTGTACATCGCCTGACTCAGTGATCTCAGCATGACTGTCTGCAACAGTTGTGCGTCAGTCCGCTCCCGGATGCGATCAAGTATCCGGGCATAATCCCTGGCACAAGGCTTATCGCCGCCACGCAACTGTAAACCGAATTCTTTCAGAAAATCACGTAACGCTACCAGTTTTTCATCGGACGGCCCTTCATGAACCCGATACAAAACAGGTTGCTGATGCTTCTGCAAGAAATCAGCTGCGCATACATTGGCAGCCAGCATGCATTCTTCAATCAGGCGATGCGCATCATTGCGTTTTACCGGGCATATTTTCTCGATCTTGCCCTGGCTGTTAAAAACCATTTCTGTTTCAACGGTTTCAAAATCAATTGCCCCTCGCTTTTTGCGGGCTCTGTGCAGTACTTTGAACAATCGATATAACAGCTGAATATGTGGCAGCAGTTGCGCATGCTCTTTTGCAATACCTCCCTTGGGTTGTTCCAGCAATTCAGCTACAACGTTGTAGGTCAGCCGTGCGTGAGATAGCATGACTGCCGGATAAAAATGATATTCACTCAGCTCCCCTGTGGCAGTCCATAACATTTCACACACCATGCACAACCGATCAACCTGGGGATTAAGCGAGCACAATCCGTTGGAAAGCACCTCCGGCAACATCGGGATTACCCGTCTCGGAAAATAAACCGAGTTACCGCGATTAAACGCTTCCTTATCCAGAGCATCCTGATCACGTACATAATGACTGACATCAGCAATGGCAACAAATAACCGGAAATCCCTGCCTTCCTGACAGCAATAAACCGCATCATCAAAATCCTTAGCTGTCTCGCTGTCTATCGTTACCAGAGGCAGATGGCGAATATCCTTGCGCTTAGGAAGATCTTTCTTCAGAACTTTCTTAGGAAATTTGGCGGAAACGATTTCCGGTGAAAACTCATGCGGCAAATCAAATTTGCGCAACGCAATCTCAATTTCCATCCCCGGCGCTGCATAATCCCCCAGCACTTCAACAATATGGCCAATGGGTTGAGCATGCTGGCCCGGTTGTTGAATGATATTCGCCATAACCACCTGCCCGGCGTGCGCGCTCATGGTGTTTTCCTTGGGGACAAGAATATCCTGGTTGATACGCTTATCCTCGGCCACGATGAAGAAAATGCCGTGATCTTCGTACAGCCTGCCAACTACATGAGTATTAACACTTTCCAGCACCCGGACAATTCTGCATTCCAGTCGCCCTCGCCGATCCACTGCGCCGGTCAGCCTGGCAATAATGCGATCACCATGCAACACCTTGTGCATTTCTTTGGGTGACAGAAACAAATCAGCCCCCCCATCGTCCGGAACCAGAAAGCCAAAGCCATCACTGTGACCCTGCACGGTTCCCTTTACGAGCTCCAGCTTATCCGTAACACAAATATCCCCCTTGCGATTACAGATAATCTGTCCATCCCGTATCATCGCCGACAATCTGCGATGAAAAAATTCCGATTCTTCAGCGGCAATATCAAGCAGTTCAAATAACTTGGACTCGCTGATCGGCACGCCCTGTTTATCCAGCACTTCCAGAATAAATTCCCGACTGGGGAGTGCCAACCCGTAACGGGTCTGTTCACGCTTCAGAAAAGGATCAAGTTCACGGAGTTTATTTTTCTTATTTCTTTTTCTCTTGATTGACAAATCGAGGGTTTCCTATAGAATTTGCGGTCTTCATGTGTTGTTTATATTTATCCGGTTTTAACCAGCCACAGCAACACAATAATCATCAAGATAATGCCCAGATGGCGGAATTGGTAGACGCGCATGGTTCAGGTCCATGTGCCTTCGGGTGTGGAGGTTCGAGTCCTCTTCTGGGCACCATCATATTTTTCTAAAAACCTGTTCAAGGTTTCAAAAACAACATTCCGCCCGTACTGTATAAATTCTCCGGCAAAGTCAGTGCAATCCAATCCGGCAGGATGGCAACCACTATTTGTCTGTTACGGCAGATCATCGTTGGATACATCGTATCACCAAACGTACGGATATCCGGAAATATATCCTTTCTGCCAATATCATCCGATTCTATCAGTGCACCTTGTTATACTCCACATCAGCACTGACAAGGTTCGAGCAATCCATCCTGCCATTTTTATCGCTGGCATTACAGTTCTTCTATACGTTGCAACATCTGGGTTTGCTTGAAAAATATTCCCGTTTTACAAATACATGGAAAATCGCCGTATTGCCCATCTGGATATGGATGCTTTTTACGCATCGGTCGAGCTGTTACGTTATCCGGATTTACGAGGCGTTCCAGTCGTCATCGGTGGCCGATCAGTCCATCGGCCGATCGCGCAACCGGATGGCACACGCATCTATGCAAAATTAGGTGAATACTCCGGTCGCGGTGTCGTCACCACTTCAACTTATGAAGCACGCGCATACGGAATATTTTCCGCGATGGGCATCATGCAGGCGGCCAGGCTGGCACCTGATGCCATTCTGTTACCGGCAGATTTCGATGCCTACCGCCATTATTCGCAACTGTTTAAACAAGCGGTTGCCAGTATCGCACCACAAATAGAAGATCGCGGTATCGATGAAATTTATATTGATCTGAGCGCCCACTC
>JACTML010000228.1 GCA_014584635.1 Nitrosomonas eutropha
ATTTTTTCAGCAAATTTTTTGGCAGTTTATGCTGCTAGAGAGGTTAGTCAAATTTTCGTTAATAAATTTTATCTGTAGACAGAAAATATCTGTCCAAAAAAATAATCAATCTGGCGTTCTGGCTAAATCTTCTCATGCCGAATAATAAACGTATATTCCACCGTATGCTTTTCAGCATAGAAAGCCTCCACTTTTTAAAACTTACTCCTCCATTTTCAACTGACAGTTTTTCCTGCAAATACAATAAATAACTTGCTCATGAAGCTACCATGCTGATTAATTTTTCAACTCAGCAAAAATTGCTTGAGCACTTTGATCATGTATTCATGATCCTGCACGCCGGCGCTTTCTCGGATGCTGTGCATGGCCCACATCGGGCAGCCGACATCGACGCTGCGAATGCCTAGTCGAGCGGAGGTCATCGGGCCGATTGTGCCGCCGATTGTGCCGCCACAGGGCAAATCCGAGCGATGGGAATAGCGTTGATACGGGACTTCAGCCGCTTCGCACCAATGAATGAAATGAGCGGCAGAGATACTTTCCGAGCTATAGCGGCGGTTGGCGTTGGATTTAATGACCGGCCCTTGATTCACAAACACTTTGTGGCTGGCATCATAGGCTGATGGAAAATTGGGATGGTAGGCATGCGCCATATCGGCGCTAACGAGAAAGCTTTGCGCCAGGGCACGCGCTGTATCTTCCTGTTCTGGAGAGCTGACCTGGCTGATGCGTTGCAAGATATCAGCCAGAAAACTGCCATCTGCACCGATATGGCTTTTGCTGCCAATTTCTTCATGATCAAAAAATGCACAGACGGCCGTTCCCGCTGTCTGATTCAGTACGGTAGTATCCAGCAATGCTTGTAGCCCCACATGGCAAGAAACCAGATTATCAATCTGGCTATTGGCGTAAAATTCCTGGTTCGCTCCCCAAAATGCGCCTTTTTGGGTGTCGTACACAGCCAGATCCCACGACAGGATTTGCGAACTGCCAATGCCTGTTGCCTGTTCCAGCAAGGCCAGAAAATGTGATTGCGGTAACTGATCAGCTGTCAGCTGTGCAAAGAATGGCGACAATTCGTTTTGCTTGTGCAGCTTCAAACCTTCTTCATTCACTTTACGATTCATGTGAATGGCGAGATTAGGCAGCCGCAGCACTGGTTTTTCCAAACGCACTCGTTTATGCGCCAGCAATCCATCGCCATAGGTATAGCTGATCCGTCCGGCAAGGCTCAGATCACGATCAGTAAAGGTGGCGAGAATGGGGCCACCGTAAATCTCGACACCCAGTTGGGCGATGCCATCGTTTACCGCAGCGGCATTGGGTCGAATGCGCAGTCCAGGAGAATCTGTATGCGCACCGATAATACGAAAACCGGATTCTGCTGGCGGTTTGTTGCCCGGCACAAACAGGATGATGGAAGAATCATCCCGCACAACGTAATAACGCCGGCCTGCTTGCAATTGCCATTTCTCGGTTTCATCCAGACGGATAAACTGGAATTTTTCCAGTTCTGCTTCAACCGAAGCAACAGCGTGCCACGGACTGGGACTGTTATCAATGAAATCCAGCAGGTTTTGTACGGAAGTTTGTGCGGTTGTCATGGGATATTTTTACTGTGTATTTATAAATGGTAGAGGTCAGCTATCCGCCAGGAAACCTCTGATTAAAACACAAGGTTACACAAAGCCCATGCTCCACACAATTTTCAAGCAGCAGCTCGCCTTCGTAGACCTGCATGATGTCACGCACAATCGCCAGGCCAATCCCATGCCCGGAGATGGATTGATCGGCGCGTGCGCCCCGTTCCAGAATACGTGCAATTTCGTGTGATGGAATACCGGGGCCATCATCCCTGACCTGAATCTTGACCTGATTTTCCTGATAAGCGGCAGATATGCGTATGCTGTTCTGACACCATTTGAATGCGTTATCAATTAAATTGCCCAGCAATTCCATCAGATCACCCTCATCAATGCGCAGATGAACGTTGTCATCAACCTCTATTGCGATAACCGGGTGTTTATGCCGATACACTCTGGTAACCGTATGAGTGATTCTTTCTATCATCGGGCGTAACAGAATCAGCTTCATGCCGGGCGAACTGCCGGCTGTGGCAGCACGCCGCAACTGGTACTGAATAGTGTTATCCATGCGCTCAATTTGCTCCTGAATCGTTTTATGCCGGGTCACTTCCTTATCTTCGCCATGAATCGCGCCCTGCAATATGGCAAGCGGCGTTTTCAGGCTGTGCGCCAGATCAGCCAGACCGTTGCGATAGCGCTTTTGCTGTTTATGCTCATGCGTAATCAGAGAATTGATGCTGTCGGTCAGCAGTTTAAGTTCTCTCGGATAGCTGCCTTTAAGATTTTCCTGCTGACCGGACTCAATCGCCGCCAGCTCTACTGAAACCTTGCGCAGTGGTAATAGTCCCCAGCGTAATACCAGCATTTGTGCAGCGAGCAGAACAACGGCCATCACACCCAGCCAGACCCACAAATCTTCACGATAACGTTCTATTTGCGCATCCAGCAAGGTGGTATCAGTAATTACGTTGAAAGTCAGCGGAAGATCACCGGAAGGTGTTTCCCAGGCAATACCGTAGCGGTAGATAAAATAGGGTTCATCATTGAGCAGGATTTGCTCAAATATTTTTTCTCCCTGCTCCAGTCGGGTCTCAATCGGAACAGGTTTGTTTAACGATGAAGTGGAGCGCCAGACAATCGTGTTGTCCGGGCCGACAATGAAGGCATAAGTATTGGAATTGACATGTTCAAATTCCGTATCCAGCTGGTTAATGGGAATATCCAGTTCGCCGGATTCTTCCACTTCGGTATCCCCCATTAACATCAGCAGCTTTCCAAACAGGCGATCTTTCACTCCTATGCGTGCACTGTCGTAGAAAGCACGATCCAATGTAAAGGTAATGCCACCAATGAAAACCAGCAAGACCAGCGCAGCGCTCAGCAAAACACGCTGATTGAGCGACATCATGATGATTTATTGCATTCAAGGACAAAACGGTAGCCGCGCCCGCGCAAGGTTTCAATTGGTTTCAATGTTCCGGCAGGATCGAGCTTGCGCCGCAACCGGCCTATCATTACCTCCAGCACGTTACTGTCCCGATCTTCATCATGCGGATAAAGAGCATCCGCAAGCGTATCCTTGGAAAGTACTTCATTGCGATGACGTACCAGCTCTTCCAGCAAGCGATATTCAAACGAGGTTAATTCAACCGCTGCACCATCAACAAAAACCTGTTGTGCTGTTATATCCACCACGAGTGGGCC
>JACTML010000166.1 GCA_014584635.1 Nitrosomonas eutropha
CAGGCAGTGGGAGGAATGTTCGGGATTTACTTCCGGCAAACGCCTCCAAAAAGTTTCGCTGAAGTAATGGAAAGCGATCGCGATGCTTTTAATCATTTTTTCCACGCCATGCTGAAAGAAGGAATTTATTTTGCTCCTTCAGCCTTTGAAGCCGGATTCGTTTCCGCAGCACACGGTGATACGGAAATCAGCAAGACACTGGAAGCGGCTGATCGGGTTTTCAGCCAGAAAATCTAAAAAATATAAAAGGACGCAATGGATGATATAGCGACGAAAGATTCAATTCGTAAGATTGGGTGCCGTTTATGTTTTCCTAACCGGCTTGTTGCGATCTCTGTAATCGTAACAACATGTCAAATTCATAATAAAGAATAATCAATAAATTATGGCTATTTGCTCTCCTTGTTTCCGAAAATTACTTGTGGTTTTGTCATTAAGCAGCGTTCTGTCAGGCTGCGCTACGGTAGATAACCGGAATGATCCCCTGGAATCCATGAACCGTGCAGTATTTTCATTCAATGAAAAACTGGATGAAGTGGTGGTAGAACCTGTCGCCAAAGGGTATCAGCGCTTTATCCCATCGCCGGTCAGAATGATCGTTGGAAACTTTTTTTCCAATCTGGATGATGTCGTGATTGCTGCCAATTCCCTGCTGCAACTGAAGTTCATGGATGCAATGGCAAGTACAACACGTGTGTTAATTAATACAACCTTTGGCATGCTGGGCGCCGTTGATCTGGCCAGTGATATCACTCAGGTGAGCGATATTGATATCAACAAGCGCAATGAGGATTTTGGTCAGACATTGGGTTTTTATGGTGTCGGTAGTGGTCCTTATCTGGTACTGCCGATACTGGGCCCCAGCACGCTGAGGGATGCTGTCGGAATAGGTGTGGATAGCACATTCATTCATCCTTTGCGTGCCATCTATACTAACTTTGATTTGCTGACGGTACGTTTTCCTGTCACCACGCTCGAATTTATCGATAAACGTGAACAGTTGATAGGTCTGGATAAAACACTGGAAGAAGCATCACTGGATAAGTACGAGTTTGTACGGGATGCTTATTTACAGAGACGTGAAAGCCTGATTCAGAACAATGGTACTTCCCTTGATAATGAGGCAGTGGATTTCGATGATGAAGAGATAGATATTGATGATTGATTCGTAAAAACAGCAATTTTCAATTCTTCTGGAGCTGGCAGATTTTTCCACCAGCTCCAGTTTCATTTACCGGGCAGATTGCAATGCCCGAATGCGTTCTTCCAAAGGCGGATGCGACATAAATAATTGCCCCAGCTGACTTTTCTGGCCAGAGATCCCAAATGCAGCAATTTTCTCCGGCAAATGAGAGGGCTCGTATTCCTGCTGCAGTCGCTGCAGTGCAGCAATCATTTTGTTTTTTCCGGAAATCTTTGCACTTCCGGCATCAGCACGGAATTCACGCTGGCGGCTGAACCACATTACGATGATCGTGGCAAGCACGCCCAGTACCAGCTGCGCGATGAGACTGGTAATGAAGTAGGCTGGCCCGTGTCCTTCTTCCGTTCTGAAGACAGCGCGATCAATGACATGTCCGATTATGCGGGAGAGGAAAATCACGAATGTATTTACTACTCCCTGAATCAGCGCCAGCGTCACCATGTCGCCATTGGCAACGTGAGTAATTTCATGTGCCAGTACAGCTTCGGCTTCATCACGATTCATTTTTTGCAGCAAACCTGTGCTGACTGCTACCAGTGCGTTATTCCTGTTCATTCCGGTTGCGAATGCATTAATGTCAGGAGAATCGTAAATGGCTACTTCTGGTATTCCCACACCTGCTGTTCTGGCCTGTTTCCGGACAGTTTCCAGTAGCCAGCCTTCAGTGGAATTAGAAGGAATTTCAATCACCGTGGCGCCTGTCATATGCTTGGCACTCCACTTGGACATGGCGAGTGAAATAAGTGAACCGCCAAAGCCAATTACAGCTGATAAAACCAGCAGTGCATTAAAATTCAGTTCGCTGCCATCAGCATCCAGTATGCTGTCAACACCGAGCAGACGCAGCGTTATACTCAGCATTACCAATATGGCAAGGTTCGTTACAATAAAAAGAAAAATCCGTTTCATCATTCTTTTCCTTCAGATTTATTAATACACATGTTTGGTTTTGAATGGAATAAAAAACAATCGTTCAAAACAAACAGCTATATGGTGACACACTTCCTGATATCAAGTGTTGTGAGATAAAACACTCCCATGCGCGCATTTCATATGTCACTGGAGTTTTTCCGGGTTGAGGTACAATAAAAGGGCTATACACTGGCTATCACATAGTCATAAGCTGCATAAAGCAGCGAGGATATTCATATCAACCCGGTCTGATCACCGGTTTGAAAAAAGAGAAACGAATTGATTGCAATCAAACAGGATATATCAATATGAATCAATCGTCTGTCGTGGTCATAGGGAGCGGGCTGGCAGGCTATACAGTAGTGCGTGAGTTGCGCAGACTGGATGCTGCTGTGCCGATTACTCTGCTTTCTGCTGATCACGGTGGTTTTTATTCGAAACCCATGTTGTCCAACGCGCTGGCAACAGGAAAAACAGCTGATTCTATTCTGAGTACGAGCTCGGAGCAGATGGCCGGGCAATTAAACATTACTGTACAGCCATATACACGTATCGCCACGATTGATGCCACAGTGGACAGTGTTTATTTCGAGAATGGCACACAGCTGACCTACAGCCGACTGGTATTGGCACTGGGGGCTGATCCGATTCGTTTATCGATATCCGGAAACGGAGCGAATGAAATGTTGTCCATTAATGATCTGGATGATTACCGCAAATTTCGGGAGATTCTGGAAAACAAACGTCATATCGCGATACTGGGCGCTGGTCTGATTGGCTGTGAATTTGCCAATGATCT
>JACTML010000209.1 GCA_014584635.1 Nitrosomonas eutropha
GGCAGTAATTCTCTGATTTTTTGGGCGACGGATAACCCGCCTATGCCGGAATCAAAAATGCCGACGGGCCGGGAAGACGCAATAGATTTATCATCCATACGGAAAATTCAGTCAGAAGAGAAAGAATCTTAAAACCTGTTCAAGGTTTTAATCAAGATGGTACCTCTGATGCATATTTATGCATATATCGTATCAGAGGTGTTCGCAGAAAATCTTTATTGAGTGTTCAGATTGATGAGCAATCAGCGACTCGGATCAAAAACAGCCGAAGCGGCTATGGAATAACAACACACATTGTGCGTTGTGACGATATTGCGGAAATTTTTTAGCGTGCCTGTATGCCAGGTATTGATGCAATAAGAGAATCAATACCTGGAGGTGATTCCTGTCTTGTTATTTCGCCCGGGCGAAACTGTCCTGATTGTTGAATTTGTTATCTCTAAATGAACGTCTGCGGGTATCACGGGTAAAAGGTTGCCTGAAGTCGCTTTTCTTATCTTCTCTGAAACCCTGGGTAGTTGTGCGTGTATTGCCGGTATCGTTCGACCAGGAACGTCTTGTTTTGTGTGCGGCAGAATACGGTCTGTTTCCGGGTTTATCATTGCGATTAAATCTTGGTTTTGTGCGAGGCTCCATGCCGGGTACAACCTGAAATTCAAAGTGATTACCGGTAAATCGCTCTATTCTTTTGAGGTGAATACCATCTTTGCCGGATGCAAACGAGACAGCGATACCGGAAGCTCCTGCCCGTCCCGTTCTTCCTATGCGATGTACATAATCCTCTGCAAACTTAGGCAGGTCGAAGTTGATAACGTGAGTAATATCAGCAATATCGATTCCGCGGGCGGCAACATCTGTAGCGACCAGTATTTTGAGTCTTCCTTGGCGTAATCCGGTTAATGTGCGCGTACGCTCACGTTGAGTCATGTCTCCATGCATGGCCGCAGCTTTGTGTCCCTGAGCAGAAAGATTGTCTGCCAAAGAGTCAGCATCGCGTTTTGTCGCGGTAAATACGATTGCCTGTTTAATGGTTGCGTCACGCAGCAAATGGTCAAGTAACCGGTTTTTATGGGTAAGATCATCCACATAATGCATGCGTTGCTCGATGTGGTCCAGCTTTGCGTGCGGGGATGCAATCTGAATGCGTTTGGGAGTTTTCAGCAAACGTGTGGCAATCTTTTCGATTGCGGTATCCAGCGTTGCTGAAAATAGCAGCGTCTGTCTGTCAGCTGGTGTTGAAGAGGCGATACGTTCGACATCGTGAATGAATCCCATGTCCAGCATGCGGTCAGCTTCGTCCAGAACCAGCATTTCCAGTCGTGAAAAATCAATGCGCCCCCGCTCGATGTGATCAATCAGGCGCCCTGGTGTGGCGACCAGTACATCAACAATTTGTGCTAGAAGTTTATTTTGCAATGGATAGGGCATTCCGCCCAGAATGCTGACCACGTTGATGCGTGACAGAAATTTTCCGTATTTACTGGCAGCTTCGGAAACTTGCAGGGCCAGCTCGCGCGTGGGAGTCAAAACCAGTATGCGCGGACCACGACCATGAATTTTTGCGGGAGTGGCAAGACGGTGCAGCGCCGGCAGCATGAAAGCGGCTGTTTTTCCGGTTCCGGTCTGTGCGCTTGCCATTACATCGTGGCCGGCGATTAATTCAGGAATGGCTTGTTGCTGGATAGGGGTGGGAGAGGTGTAACCCGCTGCCAGTACGGCTTTTACAATTGCGGGATGTAGATTCAGATTTTCAAATGACATGTCGGTTTTCCTGATGATAAAGAAATTCAATGCGCAAACAGGAACGTACCGCAACGAGCTGGTACCACTGGCGCATACATAAACACATCGCTGCTAACCAGGGATACTGCACAATTTCAAGAAGAAACAGAGGAATCTGAAGAGGTCAGGAACGATGAAACTGGGTAAACCCTACCCTAAGGCAGGGCGGCAAGTATACAGTAATTACATAAAATAAAAAGTTAAATTTTTGTGTGCATGGCTGGAGCAGATAGCCAATTAGCGTTCGATAGGTTTGAAACGGATACGTTTGGGTGTTGCGCCTTCTTCACCAAGCCGTTGTCGTTTATCTGCTTCATATTCCTGATAATTGCCTGTAAAAAAGATAACTTGTGAATTGCCTTCAAAGGCCAGTATATGTGTTGCGATACGATCCAGAAACCATCGATCATGCGAAATGACCAGTACACACCCGGCAAATTCCAGCAGTGCATTTTCCAGTGCTCTTAAGGTTTCAACATCAAGATCGTTGGATGGTTCGTCCAGCAGGAGTACGTTTCCGCCGGATATGAGCGTTTTGGCAAGGTGCAATCGACCTCGTTCTCCCCCAGAAAGGGTGCCTGCAATTTTTTGCTGATCGGGTCCTTTGAAGTTAAAGCGCCCGAGATAAGCGCGTGATGGGATTTCGTGTTTGCCGACGACGAGTATGTCATTTCCCTCTGAAATGGCCTGAAATACGGTCTGATCACCAGGCAGAGCATCGCGTGACTGATCCACATAGGCGATTTTTACAGTTTCACCTATCTTAATTTCGCCCGCATCCGGCTGTTCCTGGCCAATAATCATACGAAACAGAGTGGATTTTCCTGCGCCATTAGGGCCGATGATGCCGACAATTGCACCAGGTGGTATTCTGAAACTGAGGTTGTCGATCAGCAGGCGATCTCCGAATCCTTTGGAAACATTCTTGAATTCAATGACTTCATTTCCCAATCTGTCGGCAACAGGAATAAAGATTTCCTGTGTTTCGTTGCGCTTCTGGTATTCCTGTGAACTGAGTTCTTCGAATCTGGCCAGGCGGGCCTTGGATTTTGCCTGTCTGCCTTTGGGGTTTTGTCGCACCCATTCCAGCTCTTGTTTAAGTGATTTCTGACGGGCAGATTCGGCACTTTCTTCCTGTTTCAGGCGTGTTTCCTTTTGTTCCAGCCAGCTCGAATAGTTTCCCTTCCAAGGAATACCGTGGCCTCGGTCAAGTTCCAGTATCCATTCCGCTGCATTGTCCAGAAAATATCGGTCGTGTGTGACTGCTACCACTGTCCCCGGGAAGCGAGCAAGAAATTGTTCGAGCCACTCAACCGATTCTGCATCCAGGTGATTGGTGGGTTCATCCAGAAGCAGCATATCCGGCTTGGAGAGAAGTAATCTGCACAGTGCAACGCGACGTTTTTCTCCGCCTGAGAGGTTCTGGATGAGCGTTTCCCACTCTGGAAGGCGGAGTGCATTCGCTGCGATTTCCATCTGCTGAGTCAGGTTATCGCCATTTTGTGCCGTTAGTATTGCTTCCAGTCGCGATTGTTCAGCTGCTAATGCATCGAAATCAGCATCCGGCTCAGCGTAGGCTGCATAAATGGCTTCCAGTTGTTGTTGTGCATGAATCACCTCCCCCAGTCCTTCCTGTACTGCTTCGCGCACGGTGAGGTTGGGATCAAGCTGTGGTTCTTGCGGGAGATAGCCGATTTTGAGGTCCGGCATGGGGGTACATTCTCCCTCAAAATCTTTATCTACTCCGGCCATGATTTTTAACAGCGTGGATTTACCGGAACCATTCAAGCCAAGCAAGCCGATTTTTGCTCCTGGAAAGAAGCTGAGCGAAATGTCTTTAAGGATAACGCGTTTGGGCGGCACAATTTTGCCAACGCGGTTCATAACTAAAACGTATTGAGCCATAAATACTTTGCTAATCCTGCATTTGAATTGATTTTGACACTCTAGAATCTGAGCGTCTGAAAAGAGAAGGTGAATATCTAATATTGGTGCTGCGGGATGACGGTTTGCATGAAGCTATATTAAGAGTCCGGTGCGTAAAAGGCAAATATCGGGGCAACCTGCATGTTTGGGTGAGTATAAGCTATTGGGAAAAAGTATGAAAATCACAGTACATTATAAATCAGGGGTTTCTCAGGTTTTTATCGTTCCTGCAGAGATACAGGTGACTGAATTTCGGAAAATGGCAGAAAAAGC
The DNA here is from genome assembly GCA_014584635.1 of Nitrosomonas eutropha. GTDB lineage: Bacteria > Pseudomonadota > Gammaproteobacteria > Burkholderiales > Nitrosomonadaceae > Nitrosomonas > Nitrosomonas eutropha_B. The sequence continues at coordinate 3,982 of JACTML010000209.1, forward strand.
TGGTGGAGCGGTGCTTAGGGTTGAATTTTCATCTTTTAATTCAAAATCCTGGTCGTGTCATGCCAGGGAAGGGAAATTTTAGAAGATATCCGGGAAAGCGTATAAAATATACAGATCTTTTTAGTTTCGACTGAATTTGGTTCGCGTATCGCGGGAATAAATGGCTTTACGTTCATCGATAAAACCGGATTCCATACTTTCTCAAGTATTATTTATGCGTATTGGATTAAAGATATTGATTGGCCGGTCGATATGACTTAATCCCTGTTTTTTAAATAGAGCTGATTTGTGTCGGTGGTCGAAACTAATATCCTTAATTCTTTTTATTTCTTGAGTAGCGGACAGAGCGGTGTCTTTGCGGAAGTAAAGTTATGTTTATTTGCGGCTGAACGAATGCTTGTTTTGCTGGTTAAACAAGTGGTCAGTTTTTGCAGATACATGACGTACGGTTGTTGCTGCTGCAGGAAAATTGGGATGAGGGCGCTTTAGTCTTTTTATTGAGGGTTTCGTGTGAATATTTCTATTAAAACCTGGGCGACTGGTTTTTCAGTTGTTTTTTATTTGTTTTTACTGAGTGGTTGTACAACTTATCCGCTACTGGGTACGCAAGGAGAGAAGGTTCCGCATGATTACTTGATCGGACCGGGTGATACACTGAACATCATTGTCTGGCGTAATCCGGAGATATCCATGAGTGTTCCGGTTCGCCCGGATGGAAAAATAACAACTCCACTGGTTGAGGATTTGCCGGCAAGTGGCAAGACTTCAACTGAATTGGCGCGCGATATTGAAGAGACGCTTGCAAAGTATTTGCAGCAGCCGGTGGTGACGGTGGTTATAACCGGCTTTATTGGGCCGTTTGATGAGCAAGTCAGGGTAATTGGTGAAGCTTCTCAGCCACAGGCGCTGCCGTATCGGGAAAATATGTCACTGATGGATGTCATGATTGCTGTGGGCGGATTGACTGATTTTGCCGCAGGGAATAGAGCAAGAATTATCCGGAGCATTGACGGCGAGCAGCAGCAGTTTCGTGTCAGACTGGATGACCTGATCCGGGATGGCGATATTTCAGCCAACGTGCCGGTGTATCAGGGGGATGTACTGGTTATTCCAGAGAGTTACTTTTGATTAATTCTGAATACAATCGTAACAAACAACGGAGTGCTTCAATATGAGTGATTTGATTGCTCAGCTACTGGTTTATGCCAAGGGAATCTGGAAATACAGATGGGTCTCAGTTGTATTTGCATGGATTATTGCAGTTGCAGGCTGGTTTTTTGTTTACAAGATGCCGGACAATTATCAGGCTTCTGCGCGAATTTACGTTGACACCCAAAGTATTCTGAGGCCGTTAATGTCAGGCATGACTGTATCTCCTAATCCGGATCAGCAGATCAATATAATGAGCCGAACGCTTATCAGTCGACCGAATGTCGAGAGAATTATTCGCATGGTGGATCTGGACATTAAGATCGAAGATGATAGTACCAAGGAAAAAATGATAACTTCATTAATGAGTGATATCAAGCTTCAAACGACGGGTCGGGATAATATCTTTATGATTTCGTATGATGATAAGGATCCCAAACTGGCTAAAGATATTGTTCAGGCTTTGTTGACTATTTTTGTTGAAGGCGGGTTGGAGGGTAAAAAACAGGATTCGGCTTCTGCATTACGTTTTATTGATCAGCAAATCGCGGCTTATGAAGAAAAACTGGTTGCTGCTGAAGCTGCTTTGACTGCGTTTAAACAAAAAAATATTGGTTTTTTGCCTGGACAAAGTGGAGATTACTATAGCCAGCTGGTAGCAGCTGCTGAGGAATTGGAGAAAGCCAGGCTTTCCCTGCTTGAGGCTGAGCAGGCGCGTGATGCTGTTAAAAAGCAGGTGACAGGTGATGAGCCGGTGTTGCTGCTGGAGGTGGGGGAGATATCGCCGCAGAGTGTTGTGAATCCCGAGATTGATTCTCGAATTCAATCCCTGAGTACTAATCTGGATAATCTCATGCTGAATTTTACTGATCAGCATCCGGATGTGATTGCTACTAAACGCCTGATTGCTCAGCTCGAGGAGCGCAAGGTGGAGGAGGCCAAGCTCATGGGTACGGTTAGTAACCATGGCAAAAATTATGATCCGATGATGCAGCAGCTGAATATCGCACTGACGGAGGCCGAAGCGCAGGTGGCTTCCATGAAAGCGCGAGTAGGCGAATATGAAGCGCGTTATGAGCGGTTGAAATCAATGAGTAATACGGTTCCCGCTGTAGAAGTTGAAATGCAGCAACTCAACCGGGATTACAGTGTGAACAAAGCAAATTACGAGAAACTGTTGGAGCGCAGAGCATCAGCAGAGATTTCCGGTGAACTGACTTCTACTTCCGGGTTGATGTCTTTCAGAATTATTGATCCACCCACGGTTCCAGAACTGCCATCCGGACCGGACCGGAAAAAATTTCTTACGCTGGTCTTGCTTGGGGCTTTGGCTGGGGGAGTTGGCCTTGCATTCGTGGTCAGTCAGATCCGACCCACTTTCCATAGCCAGATTACTCTGCGGGAACTGACAGGATTGCCGATTCTGGGAACAGTTCCAATGGTATGGACAGAAAAAGAGAAAGCGAAGGATAGGAGGCAGGTTTATATGTTTGGTATTTCTCTGCTGTTGCTGGTGGCATGCTATGTAATGCTGTTGATTTATTATGTAAAACTACATGTTATGTAGATTGTGTGAGTTGCTGATGATGTTTGGAGAAGGAATGCAAGTCTTCTGGGGTGTAGATCAAAGAATAATGGAGTAGGTATGAGTCTTATTGAAAGAGCAGCTGATAAGCTTAAAAAAAGTGATGCGAGTAATTTTATTCTGAGCAAGGCGTCACAGACTGTAAAAGCAGACACTGATCCATTATCTTTTCTTGATAACACATCAGGCCAGAAGACTGAAAAAAACAGCGGTAATTTTGTGGCTGATTCGGTTAAAAAATCAGATTCAGGCAGGAAAACAACAAAAAAAATCGAGATAGATCTTGAAAAATTGCATCACAAGGGTGTTGTCACCCTTGATCATTCCAAGTCGGAAATAGCCGAGCAGTTTCGGCTGATAAAACGCCCGCTGCTTGCTAATGCCTTTAATCCGGACAATGGCATTAAGAATGGTAATCTGATTATGGTTACCAGCTCCTTGTCCGGGGAAGGCAAAAGTTTCTGTTCGATCAATCTGGCAATGAGTATCGCAATGGAAATGGATCATCGGGTATTGCTGGTTGATGCGGATGTCGCCCGTCCTTCAATTCCTGCCAGTCTTGGTTTCAGCCCGGAAGAGCCTGGTTTGCTGGATCTTTTGCGTGATCCTCAATGTAAAATACCTGATGTAATGATGAAGACCAATGTGAAAAAACTCACATTGATTCCGGCGGGGAGACGTCATGCGCATGCCACCGAGCTATTAGCCAGTCAAAGCATGCATTCTATTTTGGCTGAGCTTGCTCAGCGTTATCATGACAGAATCGTTATATTTGATTCTCCTCCGTTATTGTTAACCAGCGAGGCGCGTGTACTTGCAGGCCAAATGGGGCAAATTGTGCTGGTGGTTGAAGCAGAAAGAACAACTCAGCAAACCGTAAAAGAAGCTCTGCAGCAAATAGAAGCGTGTGATGTGGTCAATTTGATTTATAACAAAGCCAGAGCACATGGCGGCGGCGGATATTACGGATACGGCTACTATTGATGAAGTCACTTGATTATGCTGGCAGCTGTTTTTCGCGCTGGCTGGCGTATTTGTGGAGCGGTTGTATTGTAGGATTGGGTGGCTCAGTTTCTCAGGTAAACGCAGCAGAATGGGATATCCAGCCGCGCTTGATGGTCAGTGAAGCCTATACGGATAATGTCAGGATGGGTGGCGGAGGGATCGGATTTAGTGGGCTTGGTGGACAGAGTCGTGGCGGAAGTGATTTTATTACCCAGATTAATCCGGGAGTAAATATCACTGGAAGGGGGCGCCGTTATGAGGCAAACCTCGATTACACGATGAATAATCTTGTTTATGCAAGAAATGAGCGCTTTCTGATGCGTCATCAATTAAACTCCAACGGCACTGCGGAAATAATCAAAAATCATTTTTTTGTGGATGCTAATGCTGCAGTTACTCAGCAGAATGTTTCCTTGCTCGGGCCTTTGGCATTGGATAATGGCAATTTGACGGGTAATCGCAGAAGTACCCAGAGATGGAGTATCAGTCCTTATGCGAGACAGCGATTTAAAAATCTTGCTGCTGGAGAACTTCGGTATATTCATAATGAAATGAGTTCCAACGTTCGTAATTTCTCTAACAATATTTCGGATTCGGCAGTTTTTTCGCTTAATAGTGGTTCCGCATTTAGTACATTGGGTTGGGGAATAAATCTTAGTCACACAGAAATAGACAGAAAATATTCCGGACCCAGGCTTGGAGCTTTAAAAACCATTAAAATGGATCGAGCATCGGGATCACTTAAATATGTTGTGACATCGCATTTTAATCTGATTGGGACAGCAGGGTATGAGCATAATAGCTTTATTTCAATAAGGGGAAAGCCATCCAGCCCTTTTTGGACCGTTGGTTTTTCTTGGGCACCCACACAAAGAACGAATATTAGCGCTTCAGGTGGGCGTCGGTTTTTTGGAAATACTTATGCAGCCTCTGTCGATCACCGAACTCGCAGCACTGTATGGAACTTGAGCTATATCGAAGATATAACCACTTTTGGCGGACAGTCCTCGTCAGGAGGTGTTCTGAGCGCTGATATGTTGAGTTCATTATTTTCTTCAGGTACACAGGGAGGGCAAGCTTTATTGGATCAGGGGTTTTCTGGCTCTTTTTCCGATCCGAATAATTTTATGACCAATCGTCTGTTTTTACTTAGGCGTTTGCAAGCATCCCTCACGTTGAACGGTAAAAAAAATTCGCTGGTGTTTCGTGCTTTTAACTACTCCAGAAAATCATTTAGTCCGGATGAGGAAGATGCTGATTTGATTGGTTTGAGTAACGCCATACTGACCCGGAATACGACCCAAACTGGGGGGAATGTATTATGGAATCATCGGCTTTCTCCCAGAAGTAACGCTAATATTAACTTTGGATATATCAGAAGTAGTTATGATGTAACTAATCAGGCAGACAATAACATCATCATATCGGCCAGTTTAAACAAGCAATTTACTTCGAATACCACCGGGTCGATTATGTATACTCATAACCGTCGTGAATCTGATCGTAATAATAGTAATTACTCCGCCAATATGATAATGGCCACAGTAAATATGAATTTCTAGAAATAAGAAGCTTATGTATCTTACTTATTATGGTTTTACCGAGAAACCCTTTCAGTTAAAACCTGATCCAAATTTCTTTTTTCCAAGCAAGGGACATAAACGCGCAGCAGCTTATCTTGAATATGGTTTATCTCAAGAGGATGGTTTTATCATTATTACAGGGGAGGTGGGCGCTGGCAAAACCACCCTGATGCGTCATCTTTTTCAAAAGCTGAAGCGAGAGCGCGTTGTTGCAGCTCAACTGGTTAGTACTCGCCTGGATCCGGATGATGCCTTGAGAATGGTGGCAGCTGCTTTTGGTTTGCCATACGAGGGTTTATCCAAGGCTGCCTTATTGCTTGATCTTGAGCGATTTATGCATCGGTGTGAACAAGAAGGTACGCGGGCGCTACTGGTAATTGATGAAGCGCAAAACCTGCAACCGCAAACACTGGAAGAATTACGGATGCTGTCCAATTTTCAGTCAGATAACCGGCCTTTGTTGCAAACTTTTTTACTTGGCCAGCCGGAATTCAGAAGAACGTTACTTGGCAGTCAGATGCAGCAGCTGCGTCAGCGCGTAATCGCCACTTATCACTTGGGACCGCTGGATCAGGCTGAAACTAAAGCTTACATTGAACATCGATTACAAAAAGCCGGATGGAATGGAAATCCGGAATTTCAAGATGGCGTTTTTGAAATAGTGCATCATTTTTCTACTGGAATTCCACGTAAGATCAATATGTTTTGTGACAGGTTATTGATTATGGGGAGCCTGGAAGAATTGCAATCGCTGGGTAAAACAGAAGCAAATGAAGTACTGCTTGATATCAGGAGAGAATTTGATCTGGTCGCTCCCCCGGAAGAATTATGATTCGTAATGCTTTAACAATCGATGTAGAAGATTATTTTCAGGTCTCGGCCTTTTCCGGACATATTCCCCGTTCCTCTTGGGAGGATTTGCCATGCAGGGTTGAACGTAATGTGGATCGAATTCTTGCTCTGCTGGATAAAAACCAGATTAAAGCCACTTTTTTCACGTTGGGCTGGATAGCGGAACGTTACCCGTCCATGGTGAAACGGATTGTAGAGAGTGGTCATGAGCTTGCCAGCCACGGCTACGCACATCACCGTGTGACCGAGTTAAATCGCGAACAGTTTTATGAGGATGTGACGCGGAGCAAAGCACTACTGGAAGATATTTCCGGTCAACCTGTAAAAGGGTATCGTGCTCCAAGTTTTTCTATTAATGGCGATAATCTCTGGGCGCTGGAGAATCTTGAAATGGCTGGATATCGTTACAGCTCCAGTATCTATCCCGTGAAACACGATCATTACGGGATGCCAAATGCACCTCGCTTTGCTTTTACTCCGGATAATACCCAAAAATTACTTGAGCTGCCGGTTACTACAGTAAGTTTTTTCGGGCGCAATTTTCCAGCTGGGGGAGGTGGTTATTTTCGTCTCTGGCCTTATGTTGCTTCGCGCTGGTTTCTGCAAAGAGTAAACAGAGTAGATCATCAGCCGGCTATTTTTTATTTTCATCCCTGGGAAATCGATCCCGATCAACCTCGCCAGACAGGCATCAGTTTCAAGACACGCTTTCGTCATTACCTTAATCTGGGACGTATGGAAAAGCGGCTTGACTTATTGGCTCGGCATTTCAGCTGGGGGCGTATGGATCAGATTTTTCTGTGACAAGAAGTGTGAATTTAAACAAAGTTGCTGTGCAGAATACAAATGATTTATTTCCTGATGAGCTGCCGGGAATTTCTGTTTTATCGTCAGATAAATTTCAGGCGTGGGATGCGTTTGTTTTATCTTGCCCTGAAGCAACTTTTTTTCATCGTGCTGGATGGCAGACAGTTATCGAACAGGCATTTGGACATAAAACCTGGTTTCTGTATATAGAAGAAGGAGGGCATATACAGGGTGTGCTGCCTTTAGCGGAAGTCAACAGCATGTTGTTCGGGCACAGTTTGAGTGCATTACCCTTTTGTGTATACGGCGGTATTGCAGCTGTATCAGACAGTGTACGGATCAAACTGGATCAGGCTGCCCAGATACTGGCGGCGCGTTTGAAAGTTGATTATCTGGAATACCGCAATCTTCAACCATTTCATCAGGATTGGCCCACCAAGGATTTGTACGTTACGTTTCGCAAAACGATTGATCCGGATGTGGAGCAAAATATGCTTGCTATTCCACGCAAGCAGCGTGCCATGGTTCGTAAAGGAATCAAATATGAACTGCAAAATGAGATAGATCAGAATACTGAACGTTTCTTCCAAGCCTATTCAGCCAGTGTTCACCGTTTGGGCACACCGGTGTTTTCCCGAAAATATTTTCAGTTGTTAAAAACCATTTTTGCAGAAGATTGTGAGCTGCTTGTAGTCACCAAAGATAAAAATGTAGTCAGTGCAGTTATGAGTTTTTACTTTCGGGATGAGGTGTTGCCTTACTATGGCGGTGGAACAGATGCCGCACGCGATCTGGCTGGAAATGATTTTATGTACTGGGAGTTGATGCGGCGTGCTTGTGAACGGGGTTATCGTATTTTTGATTTTGGGCGCAGTAAACAGGGAACCGGTTCGTATAGTTTTAAAAGGAATTGGGGGTTTGAGCCGCAACCACTGTTTTACGAATATCAGTTACATCGAGCGAAAACCATACCTGAACATAATCCGCTCAATCCAAAGTACCAGCTCTTTATCAAAGCCTGGCAAAAACTGCCGCTATCACTCGCCAATTTGATTGGTCCTCATATCGTAAAAAACCTGGGTTAATAAAGAAGAATGAAAAATCTTCTTTATCTGGCACACAGGATTCCTTATCCGCCCAACAAAGGGGATAAGATTCGCTCTTTCCACCTTTTGCAGTATTTAAGTAAGCACTACCGTGTATACCTTGGTACTTTCATTGACAATGAAGAAGACTGGCAATATGAGAATGAGGTTAGAAAATACTGCCAGGATGTGTGCGCGGTCAGGCTGGATCCGTTATCAGCCAAAATAAAGAGTCTGTTTGCACTGGCTGGGAATACTCCGTTAACGCTGGCCTATTATCGTAACCGGAAGCTGATGCATTGGGTGAAGACGCTCTCTAATACCGAGTTTATTCAAGATGTCGTGATTTTTTCTTCTGCGATGGCTCAGTATGCGGAACATTTATCTGATTGTCATCGTGTCATTGACTTTGTAGATGTGGATTCAGATAAATGGCGACAGTATGCACAATCGAAACCCTGGCCATTCAACCAGATCTATCACAGGGAATCAAAATGTCTGCTGGACTATGAAAGGAAGGTAGCGAAGAAATTCAGCTATGCAACGTTCGTTTCAGAAAAAGAAGCTGAATTATTCAGATATTTGTCTCCAGATTCGGCGGATAGGACAACATTTTTCAATAATGGCGTTGATACCGATTTTTTTTCTCCCGAGCGTGATTACGCGAATCCTTACCCGGATAAAAAAAAGGTATTGGTTTTTACCGGTGCCATGGATTACTGGGCGAATGTCGATGCGGTGAGCTGGTTTGTTAATGAAGTATTTCCGATTATTCGCACAAAACAGCCAGACGTTGATTTTTATATTGTAGGTGCCAAACCTGTAAAACAGGTACACATGTTGGCAAATTCACCAGGTATTCATGTAACTGGGGCGGTGAAGGATATTCGTCCCTACCTGATGCATGCTACCGTAGCGGTCGCTCCCTTGCGAATCGCGCGCGGTATTCAGAACAAAGTGCTGGAAGCGATGGCCATGCAAAAGCCAGTGGTTGTTTCTACGCAGGCGATGGAAGGAATTCATGCTATGCCGGATAAAGAATTAATCGTAGCGAAAGAAGCTGGAGATTTTGCTGAGCGGATTCTTTTTCTGCTTGATTCTGATAAACAGATAGCTATGGGACGGTCAGCCAGAGATCGCGTTTTGCAAGACTACACCTGGGCAGCTAATCTGGCGCGCATCGATGCATTGCTTGCATCCCCCCGTCCGTCGGCTAAGGTTTAGGAAAACCAGGCCGTTCTATAAATCGGATTATGAGTTTCTGAATTACCCTAACTGATTAATCAATGAATACGCAAATCCAGCCAAGCTTTGTATCAGATAACAGTTTTTTAGGTGGACAAAAAACAGCAGTGCTGATCACGCTGCTGGCTATTGTTTTGATCCTGGGAATTTATCACGAGACGATTGAGTCGATTGTGGCTATCTGGAATCGCTCGGAGACTTATGCTCACGGTTATCTGATCGTTCCTTTCTGCATCTATATGATCTGGAAGAAGCGCCCCGTGCTGACGTCAGTAGATTATCGTCCCGGTTATGTACCTTTGTTGATACTGGCTGGATTGGGTGCAGGATGGTTGATGGCTGCTGCTGCAAGTGTTCAGGTAGCGGAGCAGTACGCACTGGTAGCAATGATTCCGATAATTGTATGGGCTATTCTTGGCTGGAATGTCTTTAGCACAATTATTTTCCCGCTTGCTTATCTGTTGTTTGCTGTTCCATTTGGCGAAGTATTTATCCCGCCTCTCATTGACTTTACCGCAGATTTTACTGTTAACGCATTACAGTTTGTGGGTATGCCAGTGTACCGTGAAGGGAGTTTTTTCAGCATTCCCAGCGGGAACTGGTCGGTAGTAGAGGCATGCAGTGGTGTGCGCTACCTGATTGCTTCGGTCACATTGGGCACGCTTTATGCTTATCTGACTTATCGTAGTGTAACCAGGCGATTTGTGTTTATCGTATGCTCGATTCTGGTGCCGATTATTGCCAATGGAATGCGCGCTTTTCTGATTGTCATGACAGGCCATCTCAGTGGTATGCGATTAGCTGTAGGAGTGGATCATCTGATTTATGGCTGGGTTTTCTTCGGCCTGGTCATGCTGCTATTGTTCTGGCTGGGTTCGTTCTGGCGGGAGGATCACCTTCCCGTTGTATCTGATCGAGATTTGGCTGAATCAGATCAGGCTTCATCCACTGTTCCCATTAAAACAACATTGGGTATGGGCGTGCTGGTTGTAGCGGTTGCGGCAGTCTGGCCCGTTTATTTGCACTATTTGAATAACAAAACGGATATTCGTCCGATACCTGAAATCAGTATTACAGATCCATCTGGAAAATGGAAAATCGATCCAACTCAGTTTTCTGACTGGATGCCGGGCTATGTTGGCTTTTCCCGACAGTTTATCGGACATTTTCAACATGAGAATCAGCATATTGGCCTTTATATAACTTATTACCGTAATCAGCAGCAGACAGGTAAGCTGATCAGTACCGGTAATGTATTGGTGGCTGAAAAAAACAGTGGATGGCGCAATATTAGCGGCGATACGAGAAAGATAGCGCTGGGCGCTACTGAATTATCCGTTAATGAAAATGTGTTACATGCTGCTTCAGACCATCTATTAATATGGCGCTGGTTCTGGTTGATTGATCAGGAAACGGACAGTTCTTACCGTGGCAAGGTGATACAAGCTGTAAATCGTATTCTGGGAAAAGGAGATGATGGTGCGGAAATAATGGTTGCGGCTGCTTATGAACATAATCCGGAGGAAGCGGTGTCTGTATTGCGTGAGTTCATTGCTGATATGAAACCAGTCATTACTGAAAGCCTGCAGGTTGTTCAAAGTGAAAGTACACGTAACTGATTCGATAATATCAAGTGGCTTAGCTCGCCCTCCGCTGATTGCCCATGTGATTTTTCATTTTGGAGTGGGAGGGCTGGAAAATGGTCTGGTGAATCTGATCAACCATATTCCTGAGACACGTTATCGCCACGCCGTTGTTTGTCTCAAGGGAGTTTCCGAGTTTCATAAGCGCCTTAACCGGAAAGATGTTGAAATCATTGCTTTGAATAAGCGGGAGGGAAAAGATTTCAGTATCTATGGCAAGTTGTCTGACGTATTCAGACGATTAAATCCGGATATTGTACATACACGTAATCTTGCTGCTATGGAAGCCCAAGTGGTTGCCGCCATGTCCGGAGTAAAGGCGCGTGTTCACGGAGAGCACGGGCGGGATATTTTTGATCTTGAGGGCAAGAACCGAAAATACAATTTGTTGCGCAAGGCAATTCGTCCGTTTGTTCATCATTTCACAGCGGTCAGCAAAGATCTGGAGCGCTGGCTGGTAGATACAGTGAAGGTGCCGCAAACACGAGTACACCAGATCTATAACGGTGTGGAACATCTGCGTTTTCGCCCTGATAACACCGTACCGGTAGAAACACTTCCCCTCGGTTTTCTTGACGGTAATCCATTTGTTGTTGGCGGTGTGGGCAGAATGGCCGAAGTTAAGGATTTTCCAACCCTGGTCAAGGCTTTCCTGCTGTTGCGCGAAAAGTTATCTGCAACAGATAGGCCTATACGGCTCGTAATAATCGGAGACGGTATCGCAAAAGCGCAATGCGAAGCCTTGTTGCGTTCAGCGAATATTGAACAATTTGCCTGGCTGCCGGGTGAACGTGAAGATATTCCTCAATTGATGGCGATGATGGATCTGTTTGTGCTCCCTTCGTTAGCAGAAGGGATCTC
>JACTML010000149.1 GCA_014584635.1 Nitrosomonas eutropha
GCATCTGGAAACGGATGCGGACAATGTTCATGGCTACGGGAACATGATGGGTAATCAGATTCCTGATTCGGCTGCCTTTAATGCGCATGGCCATAAACGCAAAGATGACAATGTTGATCTGACAGCATTGGCACGTTACACACCGAATAATATGCTTGATCTTGAGCTGGGCCTTGCGCGCAAGGTACGCACGCCCAATCTTTACGAACGCTATACCTGGTCTACCTGGGGCATGGCTGCCATCATGAATAATTTTGTTGGTGATGGTAACGGTTACGTTGGCGACATGAATCTGAAGCCGGAAAAAGCTTATACCGCTGCTCTTACGATTGATCTGCATGCGGCCGAACGTGAATGGGAACCGGAGCAACCACGAACAATCAATTCGTTGTCCTGCGGTACGCTAACCATTCTGCCTATCTTTATGGAGTGGACCTTTCCGGTCGTGCCGTGCTGGCAAAAACCAGCCTGGGTGAGTTTGGTGTGCGTGGCCTGATGAACTATACCCGTGGGGAAAACAAGAAAACGGGGGATGATCTGTACAACATCATGCCACTTAACGGTAAGTTAACGTTCACCCATCAGTACAGTAGCTGGAGCAACGCCATCGAACTGGTTGGTGCCACTCGCAAAAATGATGTTTCCTCGGTACGCAATGAAATTCATACCAAAGGCTATTTTCTGACGAATCTGCGTACCAGCTATACATGGAAAAACATCCGTGTTGATCTGGGCGTGGAAAATCTGTTTGACCGCCTCTACTATCTGCCGCTGGGCGGAGCGTATACCGGGCAGGGGATGACTATGGGAATTAATGGTATCCCTTACAGTATTGCTGTTCCCGGCATGGGGCGTTCAGTTTATGCGGGGCTTAACATCAAGTTCTGATTATATTTTCAGAGGTTCCAAGATATACATAATAAGCTGATTGCTGTGTCTGCTCTATGATCAAGTTTCTGGGGTTTGTTCCGTAGAAGAAAAGGAAATAATTACTTTTATGGAGAAAATAATATGGATTTGATTGATCAACTCAAAGAGCTATCCATTCGCGTCAGAAAGATAAAAGATACGGTACAAACTGAAGAAGCAACAAAGAATGCATTAATCATGCCATTCATACAAATACTTGGTTACAACGTATTTGATCCGAATGAAGTGACACCAGAATTAGTAGCTGATGTAGGGATGAAAAAAGGAGAAAAAGTTGATTATGCCATTCTGAAGGATGGCAAACCGATTATGCTTTTTGAATGTAAGAAAAGCGGGAGTGATCTGAATATTGGTCATGCATCGCAATTGTTCAGATATTTTCATGCGACGGAGGCACGCTTTGGAGTGCTTACAAATGGTATTTTATACCGCTTCTTCACTGACCTGGAACAGGCAAATAAGATGGATGAAAAGCCATTTCTTGAATTCAATATTCTTGACTTCAAGGATCAGTATGTAGAAGAGCTTAAAAAATTTACCAAGCCTGCGTTCAATGTTGAGTTGATATTAAATACGGCAAGTGATCTGAAATATACAAGAGCGATCCGCAACGTTCTGGCTGATTGGATGGTTGCCCCATCTGAGGATTTTGTCAGATTGGCATGCTCTGAAGTCATTAATGGAAAACGTATAACTCCCGCAATAAAGGAGCAATTCACCTTGATAACCAAGAATGCATTTCAACAGCTTATTTCGGACAAAATCAATGAGAGACTCAAGCTGGCTATGGAACCATCAGAAGAATTGAAGAAAGACAACATAATCTCTGATCAGGATTCAGATGGGATCATTACAACTGAAGAAGAATTTGAGGGGTATCGTATTGTCCGTGCAATTCTTCGGGAAACTGTCGATCCGAAGCGAGTGGTTATGCGAGACTCTAAAAGCTACTGTGCAATATTGCTTGATGACAATAATCGCAAGCCGATCTGTCGTTTGCGATTCAATAATCCTTCCAGGATGATGCTGGGGCTATTTGAAGAAAAAGAGGAAAGGATAGTGTCCGTAACAGATCTTTCAGATATTTACCAGCATGCAGATCACTTCAAAAAAACCGTTTTGAGGTATAACAAACCGGCTGAGTTATTATTTGAGGAGGGGGTGGCTACAGAGCGTAGCTAACATTCCTCAAGTATCCAGAAGAAACTGCTGTTCCTTCACTATTTCTAATCCTGCACCACAATGCCAGCACAACTGAAAGTTTTCTGGATTTTCCTCTCCACACTGTGGACAGAAAATATGTCCTGTCACTTGAGGTGCTTGTTCGTATTCCAGCACAATCTTGCGGCCACGTTCTCATGGTAATCCAAGATACTGTTAGCAGCGTACAAAAACCACCGGCTTCCCTCATTGACGCGACTGCGCTGGAAATTTTCCTTATACGTCAGTTTTCCAGGGATTAATCACACTCAAGCCAGCGATGTTCTCAAAATCTGCAGTGTTGCGTGTAGACAAAAGCATTTGATGTGCCAGCGCAATCGCGGCGATCTGGGCATCTTCCACGCTGATGGGCCGACCTTTCTGAATCCGGGCAGAAACGATGTGTCCATAGTAACTGGCTGCGATTTCATCAAATGGCAGGCAGCGCCCGGCAAAATCTTCATTGAACATTATCTGCATTGCCTGATTTAGGTTCCCCCGCCGCTTACCTTCCGGCATGAGTGCCAGTCCCAATTCAATTTCGGCTCGGCTGATGGCGCTTGTCCAGATTTCATCAGGCAGTTGCTTATCCAGCCAGGCCACTACTTGGCCTGAGGGTTGCGGGCGCATGAATTCAGAAAGTACATTGGTATCGAGCAAAATCATGCAGATTCATCCCAGTCTGGTACTGCGCGCGGTATTTGGCGTGCAGGTAAAACGAATTCTTCACTTGCTGATTCGGCAAAGCGACGGGATTTGGAACGTCACTTCACATAGGAATCTGGAGGGGCTGACGTTGGATTGGAGGGCAGCCCTCGACTCCGATGCTAATGCTTCGGCGGTGGTCCATGTTGGGTTTTGGCGTCCGGATGCCGCATCGTTCGACTTGGTCTGCTCCGATCATATGGGGAGAGTGCTCCTAACGGGGGCGGCGAAACTCGCGTTACCTCAAACTTTCTCGTCTGC
>JACTML010000177.1 GCA_014584635.1 Nitrosomonas eutropha
CTTCCATGGCTTCATCCACCAACGGCTCTCCACGCTTGAATACCGGTTCGGGCTTCGGATGTTTTTTACGGTGCTCGTATTTCCGGAATGGCTGTAACACTACGCAACTGCCAAAAGGGAAACAAGGATATAGTCCCGGTATTTCCGGATAAATCGGCAGCGGCTGAATATAAAAAGGAGAATACAAAAAACCGCTACCCAGCCAAATTTCCGGAAGAATCAAGGTTTGCCGACTACGGAGAAATGAACGATCTGAACCGGGCTCAGAAAAACCCGTACCAGGAAAAACAGCCAATATGGCAAATGTCCATAACAGCCTGCCATATTTTTTCATCAACCATTTCATCGCACTCTCTCCTGGTAGAACCTGTTCAAACACTTATACGCTTCATCCGCGAGAAATGGCCGTTCTGCGCCCCTCCCGGTACAATGCCCAATTCAGTTACAGGATTCAAGAATATCACTCATGCCCTCCCATTCGCCAATCGCTTCTCCTGCCTGCCTGACCACTGACGAGCCCGGCTCCTTTGCTGCCTTTTCGCTGGAGCAGCGCTTACCCGCTATTCTCGAGGGACTCATCAGGCACGCCGACACATCTGCCGCACATGCGTTGCAACAACTGGCAACAGAAATGCAAACCGGCACCATTTCTGCTTTGCCTCCGGTCCTCTTTGGCACATTGGATCAAGCCCTACAACCCTATATTGGCCGCAACTGGGCCAACATGCCATTTCTTACGGTCGAGCTTTATTTTTACGCACGTATTTTGCTTGCCTTTGGTTATACCGCTATTACACCCATTGATCCTTTCCAAACTGCTAAAGAAACCGCCAATGATCAGGCGATTGCGGCACTTGCCAGTCAACCTGAATACTGTGATCCTGCGTGCGAGATTGATAAATTGCTGCACCGGGCCGTCATCGGCAACACCGCCGATCTCAGCCAGCACATTATGCCAACGCATGAGCAGGTTACACTGCTGATCGATGAAAGTGAGGTTGCAAAGAAATTACTGACTGCCGAAATGCAGCGCATTGATTTGGTGTTCGATAACGCAGGCGCGGATATATTGACGGATTTGTTACTGATTCGCCGAATCAGCCCTTATTGCACACATATTGTGGCGCATGTCCGACCTTATCCCATGTTTATCTCAGATATGACGCTGGCTAACATGAAAGCGTTGCTGGAAAAACTGACTGCTTCCTCGATTCCGGCAGCACATCAATTGGGACAGGACATCATGCAGCTGTTACGCCAGAACAAGCTGATACTGCGCACCAGCCCTGCGCTGGGCGTGCCTGCCAATTTTTATGCCAATACGGCATTGACGCAAGCAACATTTGGCGACGCAGAACTGATTATCTTCAAGGGAGATTTGAATTACCGCTTTTTTGCTGGTGACCAACGCTGGCCGCATACCACCGAAAAGAATCATCTTTTGCAGCATTTTGGCCGCTCTGCGCTATGTTTGCGCACTATCAAATCGGAAGTGCTGGTTGGTCTCACTCCTGAGATTGTTGACCATACCCATACATTGCGATCAGATTGGTTAACTTGTGGCTGTTACGGCATTATCCAGGTGTTTACCGGATAGCAGGAACAACAATCATTGCAACAAGCAGCCACGAAAAGAACATCAATGTCGTTGTTATAAGTGCTTTAAACTGCCATATACCCGATTTTTTAAAGCCATCACCCGAAAGATGCTCGAAGGACGGTTCCTGAAAATCTGATTCAGAAACCTGTTTGTCCTCAGCTTCAGCTTTAATCAGGAAATCCCTGGACTTGGCTTTCAAAACAAGTTTTAGCGCTTCATTCTGCATGCGCTGATAACGATTACGTTCCGTTACGAGACTGTTGTAATTCTTCTTGCAAAATCTGATGGTATACGCGTACCAGAGCACCCCATAAATAGCACTGACCAGAAATAATATGACAAGCGGCCCGAGAAAGCTTCCCATAGCTACAGTTGCCTGCTTTACTTTATCGGCATTGGCCAGACTTACCATCGCAACACCCGCTACAAATGTCCAGATGCTTAAGGTGAGCCTCCATTCAACCATTTGCAGTACTTCTACGCGCTTGAGATGCAGTTCTGCAATCTTCAAATATAATTCTTCCCGGTTCATATCATTCCCCAAAAAGCAAATCGTCACGAGTTTACCTGAATACCGACAATCTGCTGAACACGGGTAAGTGAGGCAGGCTAAATCATATTAAACAGTGACAAGCCGGAAACACTGGTAAAAGTCTTTTGTGCCGCTTCAAGCGAAGCCTGTTGACGCATCATGTCGGAAATAGCTTGTGCATAATCCAGATCTTGCAAGCGTGACAGCGTTTGCTGATATTGCACGGCAATATCTTCTCCAATTTGCTGCAATGCATCGACTTCCTGCATACGTGATCCAATCGCTGCCCGTTTGCTCAGTACATTATCCAGTGCAACATCAAAATCCTGCAAAGCGGTATTTACTGCGTTATTCAGTGTAGCGCCACCACCGGGCATTTCCAGCGCAGTAATAAAATCTTCAACAGTTTTAAACAGATTCGAACCATCTGCTCCAAAAACGGCTTCCCCCGTTTCACTGACCGACAACTGCCGGGAACCGGAAACCTGTATCAGCCGTTGTCCCTGATCACCTTCATACGTCACAACGCCGACAGACTGTTCGACGAACGGTTGGGTATTTCCCTGAAAACCGGAAAACAGATAATTGCCCTGTTCATCTTTGGTGTTGGCCAGCCCGAGTAATTCCTCAAAATGGCCACGCAGCTCAACCGCCATCATGTGCCGTTCACTATCAGAAAACGCCGGGTTACCTGCAGCCACTGCCATAGTGCGTATATTCTGAATCACATTGGTTACATTGCCGAGCGTGCTTTCT
>JACTML010000171.1 GCA_014584635.1 Nitrosomonas eutropha
CAGAAACGTTCATTTTGCCTATGGTCCCCGACCAATCCTGAAAGGGGTTGACATGCGTGTGCACCGTGGTCAGGTGGTCGCCATCATGGGGGGAAGCGGGTCAGGAAAAACAACCCTGTTGCGCCTGATTGGAGGTGAGGTTAAACCTTCAGCAGGATCTGTCAGTGTAGCCGGACAGGTGGTACACGAGCTTGGCCGGAATGAACTGTTCAGATTGCGGCGCAAAATGGGTATGCTGTTTCAGTTTGGTGCATTGTTTACTGATTTGTCCGTATTCGATAACGTTGCCTTCCAGATGCGCGAACATACAAATTTGCCAGAACCGATGATCCGGGACCTGGTGTTGATGAAGCTGCATGCGGTGGGGTTGCGGGGGGCACAGCACCTCATGCCGGCACAGCTTTCCGGTGGCATGGCGCGGCGCGTGGCGCTGGCGCGTTCAATTGCACTGGACCCCATGCTGATGATGTTTGACGAACCGTTTACCGGGCTGGATCCGATTTCGCTGAGCGTAATTGGCGAGCTGATCCGTCGCCTGACCGATACGCTGGGCATGACTTCCATTCTGGTGACGCATGATATTCAGGAATCATTGCGGATTGTCGATTATGTTTACTTTCTGGCTGACGGTGTGATTGCTGCGCATGGAACGCCGGACGAGGTACGCGAATCAGACGTACCGTTTGTGCATCAGTTTGTTCATGGCGAAACAGATGGCCCGGTACCCTTCCACTATCAGGCGCCTGCTTATTCGCAGGATCTGGGAATAGGAGCAAACGGTAATGTTTGACCGGATAGGGCGAAACTTCTGCACGCAACCAGGGAGTAACCAGTTTGGCTAGACGCATCAAGGCTGTTATCGAATTGATCGGACACCGGGCAGTTGACGGTATTTGGCGGCTTGGCTGTGCAACCCATTTTATGCTGCTGGTTTTGCTGAAATCTCTTCCCTGCTTTTTGCGTTTCCGCCTGATTACCCGTGAAATCTATTACGCCGGCGTGATGTCGCTGATTATCATCCTGGTGTCCGGGTTGTTTGTCGGCATGGTACTGGGGTTGCAGGGCTATGAAACATTGCAGAAGTTTGGCTCTGAATCCGCTGTGGGAACGCTGGTGGCCCTGTCGCTGGTACGTGAGCTGGGGCCGGTGATTGCCGCATTACTGTTTGCCAGTCGCGCAGGTTCAGCCATGACTGCTGAAATCGGCCTGATGAAAGCAACCGAGCAATTGGCTGCCATGGGGATGATGGCAGTTGATCCGATTGCCCGTATTGTTGCACCGCGATTCTGGGGGGGTGTTTTTTCCATGCCGTTACTGGCTGCCATGTTCTCCGTGATGGGCGTGTTTGGCGGGTATCTGGTAACAGTGGTTTTTATCGGCGTGGACGAAGGGTCTTTCTGGTCCCAGATGCAAAGTTCGGTTGATTTCCGTTATGACATTGTAAATGGCGCCATCAAAAGCTGTTTTTTTGGAGTGGTTGTGACTGCAATAGCCGTATTCGAAGGATTTGACGCGCCGCCAACAGCAGAAGGGGTATCGGGCGCGACAACGCGCACTGTGGTGACTTCTTCGCTGGCAATTCTTGGTCTGGATTTTGTTTTAACTGCATTTATGTTCAGAGGGGTAAGCTGATGCAACGCACCATGATGGATTTCTGGGTGGGCCTGTTCGTCATGGCGGGGATTGGCGCACTGCTGATCCTGGGGCTGAAAGTGGGTAATCTTACTGATTTTCAGGCAGATAAAAGTTATGTGCTGACAGGTGATTTTGAGAATATCGGGGGGTTAAAGGTACGCGCACCGGTAAAGAGTGCAGGTGTGGTGGTGGGGCGTGTTACGGATATTCAGTTCAACACGCAGACCTATGATGCTGTGGTTACCATGAAGGTGGATACGCGCTACCAGTTTCCCAAAGATACCTTCGCCAGCATTCTGACATCGGGATTACTGGGAGAACAGTACATTGGGCTGCTGCCGGGGGGAGATGAAGACATGCTTGCCAATGGCGAAAAGATCATGAAAACCAACTCGGCGATCGTGCTGGAAGAGATGATCGGGCGTTTTTTGTTCGACAAGGCTTCCAAAAAAGGAAATTCAGATTCAAAAATTTGAAATGAGTGATAAAACATGAGATTACTAAATAAAATCATTTTTCTGGCTTTACTGGTTATTGCACTGCCTGTTGCGGCACAGAATGCTTCACCCGATACACTGATCAGAAACACAGTGGACGAAGTGGTGGCGGTACTCAAGCAGGATGATGGTATCCGGGAAGGCAACCAGGATAAAGTACTGGGTCTGATTCGGGAAAAAATACTGCCGCATTTCAATTTTACGCGCATGACACAGCTGGCAATGGGCAAGAACTGGTCGCTTGCCGGCCCGGAACAAAAAAAATCCCTGGTCAGGGAATTTCGCACATTATTGGTACGCACTTATTCCAATTCGCTGACCAATTACCGTGATGAAGTTATCAAGGTCACTCCGGCCAGCGTCAGTCCGCAGGATACCAGGGCAACAGTCAAGACTCAGGTCATTCAGGGAGGAGGCAAGCAGCCGGTACCGATCGATTACTCCATGGAAAGAAAGGGAAGTAACTGGAAAGTGTATGACGTCACGGTTGCCGGCGTCAGTCTGGTAACCAATTATCGGGGTACCTTTAATAATCAGATCAGAGACGGCGGTGTGGACGGGTTGATCACAGCGCTCGCAGAAAAAAACGCTTCCAATGCAGAGTAAATAAGCGAACGGAACAATGGAAAGCGGCATTCGCAGAGAGGAAGATCGTCTCTTTGTTTACGGATCGATAACCTGTGACAACGTTGTTGCAGTAACGCGTACCGGTGCTGCTGCAATCCAGTCAGGCGCTCAGGTGATTGATCTGGCAG
>JACTML010000194.1 GCA_014584635.1 Nitrosomonas eutropha
CCAGCTATGGGTATACTCGCCTCCCGCACTGAATGGCCCATATACGCTGCTGATCTCCAGGCCCAGCATCTTGATATCTTCGATATTTCCCAAGGTGCCCGAATCAATCGGAAAAAGATCAGTCATATGCGAGGTTTCATGCTTGAATCTCACACCAGGAGAGGGGCTAAACAACTGGCCACTGCCGCTCGGTTTACGATAATTCCCTGCAATACCCAAGTGAATAATTCTTGTTTTCTCATTAACAGGTGCAAAAGTGATCCGTGAACTGGTTCCCCAACTTTCATCTAGGCTATTATTATTGGCATCGATTGATTCCCCAAAAAGACCAAGCTGCCAAGTCCAGCTCTTACCTATACTTGACAAATTGACACCGATAGCGCGGTCTACGACTGGTTCATTGAGCACATTCATTAACGATCTTTCCATAAACATAAGATCGTTGGAGCTTTCCTGTAGCTCTCGGCTGAAAAGCTGTTTCTGGTGGCCGACCTTGATCTTTAGAAAATCTAACCCTTTATATGAGATATGCATATCCTTGACGCCGACCTTGTTATCAGCAAAGTCAACCTGGCTCTTGAAATCCCAATCATTAAAAACAGTACCTTGAAATTCTATACGCCCCCGCCGAAGTTCTGTACCGTCATTGGCTTGAATTGGAACGCCGTCTCTAAAAAAATGATCATTACTGCTGTGCGTGTAATCCGTATGAATCCGGCCACCGATCTTAAATCTGAAGTTCTTATCTAATGATTCAAACTGCAAACCATTTTTATCCAACTTGACGAGCTGTCCTTCATTTGTCTCAAGGCGCTCAGCAAGTTGTGGATACTCTTCTTTTTCCTCCGTTATTGCGGTTGTATCTTCAGATGAAGATTGACTGATTCTCTTTGTTTCCAGCGTGGGTGATGTGCTTGTTGGTGGAGTGCTCCGGATTTTTTCGTAGGTGCCTAATCGTTCTCGGCCCGGCCCAGGCTCTGCAAATATATGCTTGGTTTTGGTATCAACATAAAGATCAATCGCAAAAGCATCGGATGATGTACCTGCTCCTAAGGCAGCCGCTGTTGCTAATACAAGTTTTGGAAGTTTCAAAGCTATGGTCCCGATTGTAGTGTTTGTTGGTCAAATCTTATTTAGTCAAACCAGGGGAAAGATACAAGAGAAAAATGACTGTTTGATGACAGTTTTATTACCGTTTTATGACAAAATTTTTCTGTTTTTTGTCCGTTGTTCTATCAGGCTTGTCTGAGACATGGTGCATGTGGTGAGAAATCTCACCGCATTGAAAATCTCGAGCACAATGTTGTATTTACCGCTCAAGCAAACCTACCGTTTTGCTGTGCTGGTGGCACTCTTTGCAAGAGTATGAAGAAGTGTTATTGCAGGTATCACCGGACGTGAGGCATGTTACAGCGTGTGTTCTTGCGTTTTTAGCGTATACGCTTTATTTGCACGTCGAGTTGCGCTAGAGAGATGTTTAATATCCATTGAAGAACATATTCCTGCCTTA
Organism: Nitrosomonas eutropha; assembly: GCA_014584635.1. Classification (GTDB taxonomy): domain Bacteria; phylum Pseudomonadota; class Gammaproteobacteria; order Burkholderiales; family Nitrosomonadaceae; genus Nitrosomonas; species Nitrosomonas eutropha_B. The sequence goes on from JACTML010000194.1 coordinate 1,511, forward strand.
AAATCGGGCAGCATTCCCTGACTCCGGGTTTTATTGGCGGATGGGTAAAATACATGAATTTGGCGTGCAGTTGATGACATTCGGTAGAATGTTTCCTGATTTTTACAGTTTGCATAGGGGGAGATTTCGCAATGAGTACACAAACACCTGATCAGAATTTTCCTGATTTTTTTGAGGGCGCACCTGCCGTTACAGTGCGGGATCCGCTGGCACAATTTCTTGGTGCAGCGCGCGATGGCGTCATGGAATATCGTTACGCTGATGCAGTACGCCTGGCGGGGCATTCCTGCCCGACAGTAGCCGGTACCTGGCTGATGACGCTGTGCGGTTTACGTGCGCTGTATGGCGATGCACTGCCGGTACGGGGTGAGATTGAGGTTTATATGGCAGATGCCCGGGATGCCGGGACTACGGGTGTCATGGCGACAGTGGTGCAACTTGTTACTGGTGCAGCGCCGGAAACAGGGTTTCATGGCATTGCCGGCCGCTTTGGGCGTAATGACCTGCTGCATTTTGATCAGCCGATGCAGGGGACGATTGGTTTGCGCCGCAAGGATACCGGCGCGGCGGTGCAGGTGGAGCTTGATGCCTCGGTAGTGCCCTGGCCGGATGAAATGCGTATGCTGCTGCCCAAGGCGGCCAGTGGAAAGGCTGATGCGGCTGAGTTGCAGCGTTTTGGTGAGTTGTGGCAGGAACGGGTACGCAAGATGCTGATTGATCATGCGGATGATGCCAATCTGGTGCAGGTCAGTGACTGGGCGATAAATTGACAGATTACGAATGATTTCCGGATTCAAATGAATCGTTACGAATTATCAGAGCTGATTGCCCGGCAGAAAGAATCGGGAGAAGCCTATCTGGAGTTTCTGCGTGTACCGTCGTTGAGTATGGGTATGTATACGCTGCCTGCCGGAGCGGTAGATGAGCAAACGCCGCATACTGAGGATGAGGTTTATCTGGTGGTGCATGGCAAGGCGGATATGCTAGTGGGCAGCGATCGCCAGCAAGTTGCAGCAGGCAGTATTGTTTTTGTGGCCGCCAACGTTGAACACTGTTTCTATAACATTACGGAGGAACTGACGGTGCTGGTATTTTTTGCGCCGGCGGAATACAGCAAGCAGGAAGCTGAATGACGGTTACAGAATCTCCGTTCTTTTCCGCACGGTTGGAAGGGTGCGGAGCCAGCAGTATCTTCCCGGAATACTGTACAAGTCGGTGATTCCCTATATCTATATCTTGGGCAGCGTGACGCCTTGCTGAAACTGGTATTTCCCCTTGCGATCCTTGTAGGATGTTTCACACACTTCATCCGATTCGAAAAAGATAACCTGGGCGACCCCTTCGTTGGCGTAAATCTTGGCGGGCAGGGGCGTGGTGTTGGAAAATTCCAGGGTGACGTAGCCTTCCCATTCCGGTTCAAACGGGGTGACATTGACGATGATACCGCAACGGGCGTAGGTGGATTTTCCCAGACAGATTGTCAGTACGTTGCGCGGAATACGGAAGTATTCAACGGTGCGCGCCAGGGCAAAAGAGTTGGGCGGGATAATGCAGACGCTGCTTTTTACATCAACAAACGAGTTTGAATCAAAATGTTTCGGGTCAACAATGGTTGAATTCAGGTTGGTGAACAGCTTGAATTCGTCAGAGCAGCGAATATCGTAACCGTAGCTGGAAGTGCCGTAGGATACGATGCTTTCGCCGTTTCTTTCCTTGATCTGGTTGGGTTCAAATGGCTCAATCATGCCGTGTTCGGCGGCCATTCTGCGGATCCATTTATCTGATTTGATCGACATGCGCGGCCTTAATCGTCTTCCATAATGATTTGGGTGAACACATCGGTGTAGTCGCGTGCCATGTCTGCGATTTTGGCAGCGGTTCGCCGTGCAATCGCGCGGTAAATCGCGGCGATCTGTCCATCCGGTTCGGCAACTACGCTGGGTTTGCCGGCATCGGTATGTTCACGGATACGGATATCCAGTGGCAGGGCGCCCAGCAGTTCGACGTTGTAGTCCTGGCTCATTCTTTCACCGCCGCCGGTTCCGAAAATCGGTTCGGTATGGCCGCATTGCGAGCAGGTATGCAGGCTCATGTTTTCCACGATGCCCAAGATGGGAATGCCAACTTTCTCGAACATCTTCAAGCCCTTGCGGGCGTCAAGCAGGGCGATGTCCTGCGGAGTGGTAACAATAATTGCGCCGGTAACCGGTATTTTCTGCGCCAGTGTCAGCTGAATATCTCCGGTGCCTGGCGGCAGGTCAATGACCAGATAATCCACATCGTGCCAGAGCGTATCATTGAGCAGTTGCTGCAGGGCTTGTGTGACCATCGGTCCGCGCCAGACCATTGGAGATTCCACATCGATGAGAAGTCCGATTGACATCATCTGGACGCCATAAGCCATCTTGGGCTCAATGGTTTTGCCATCCGGTGAGTGCGGCTGACCGCTGACACCCAGCATTTGCGGTTGTGATGGTCCGTAGATGTCTGCATCCAGCAGTCCCACGGTTGCGCCTTCAACGGCGAGCGCCAGTGCCAGGTTGGCTGCGGTTGAGGATTTACCGACACCGCCTTTGCCCGAAGCCACGGCGATGACGTTTTTGACCCCAGGCAGGAGTTTGAGCTTGCGTTGCGCGCTGTGGGCGATGATGTTGCTGGTGACGCTGACTGTCACTGATCCGATTTCGGGCAGGGTGCGCAGAGCCTGTTCAATTTGCTGACGAACGGTTGCCTGTATGCTTTTGGCCGGATACCCCAGTTCAATCGCTACGGTTACATTGTTCTGGTCGATCTGTATGCTGCTGACAGCTTTATCAGCGAGATAATCCTTGCCGGTCGTGGGATCAATGGTTTGTCCCAGCACCGTTTCAATTTGTTGTTGTGTGATCATTGAGAGTATTTTTCAGCTGCAAAAGTATTGATGTTAGCAAATATCGCGCCACTGGTTTGCTACAATCCTTTTCTATTATCTTATTCAAGTAAATGAGTAACTGATGACTGCACGCAATATTCTAGTAACTTCCGCACTGCCTTACGCCAATGGCAGCATCCATCTGGGACATCTGGTTGAGTATATTCAGACAGATATCTGGGTGCGTTTCCAGAAAATGCAGGGGCATACTGTCTACTATGTCTGTGCTGATGATACGCATGGCACGCCGATTATGCTGCGTGCCGAGAAGGAAGGGGTTTCTCCGGAGGAGCTGATTGCGCGTGTTCACGGCGAGCATTTGCGTGATTTTACCGGTTTCCATATCGCTTTTGATCAGTATTACAGCACGCATTCTGATGAGACACGTTATTACGCCGAGGATATTTATCTGAAACTGGAGGCGGCAGGATTAGTTGCAGTCCGCTCGATAGAACAGCTTTATGATCCGGTCAAAAACCTGTTTCTGCCGGATCGTTTTGTTAAAGGAGAATGCCCAAAATGCGGTGCGGCGGATCAATACGGAGATTCCTGTGAAGTATGTGGCGCGGCGTATACCCCGACTGAACTGAAGAATCCGTATTCTGCTGTTTCCGGTGCGCCGCCTGTCAGAAAAGCTTCAGATCATTTCTTTTTTAAATTATCTGATCCGCGCTGCAGCGAATTTCTGCGTACCTGGACGCGCACAGGGAATCATCTGCAGGCCGAGGCTGCCAATAAAATGGATGAATGGCTGGGTGAGGCGGGTGAAAACAAGTTATCGGACTGGGATATTTCACGCGATGCACCTTATTTCGGCTTTGAAATTCCCGGTGAGAGTGGCAAGTATTTCTACGTCTGGCTGGATGCACCCATTGGTTATATGGGCAGCTTCAGGAAGCTTTGCAGCGAACGGGGAATTGATTTTGACCGCTACTGGAAAAAAGGCTCTGATACGGAGCTTTATCATTTTATTGGCAAGGATATTCTTTATTTTCATGCCCTGTTCTGGCCGGCCATGCTGGAGAATGCGGGTTACCGTACGCCCACGCAGATTTTTGCCCATGGTTTTCTGACCGTGAATGGTGAAAAGATGAGTAAGTCGCGCGGTACCTTCATTACGGCGGAAAGTTATTTGCAACAGGGGCTGAATCCGGAATGGCTGCGTTATTACTATGCCGCCAAGCTCAATGGCAGCATGGAAGATATCGACCTTAATCTGGAAGATTTTGTTGCGCGTGTTAATGCAGATCTGATCGGTAAATACATTAATATTGCCAGCCGCTGCGCCGGGTTTATCAGTAAACGGTTTGGCGGCAGGCTGGTGGAAGGTGAAGATTATCAGCTGTTGCAGCAGCTGGTGGATGAGCATTTTTCCGACTGGCAACCAGGTGTCATCGAAGCGGCATACGAGGCGCGTGATTTTGCTGCTGCCATACGCCATATCATGAGGCGCACCGATGCAGTCAACGAGCTGATTCATACACTGGCGCCTTGGGAAATTGCCAAGGACGAAACGCGCAGGCGAGAGCTGCATCGCGCCTGCAGTCTGGGCATCCAGATGTTCTATCTGCTTTCCTGTTATTTAAAACCGGTTTTGCCTCGGACTGCTGAACGTATTGAGCATTTTATTAACTGGGCATCATTAAGCTGGCCCGGACAACAAGCCGGACAACCCTTGTCCACTTTGCTGCTGCCCCCCGGACATGTTATTAACGCTTATCAACATCTGATGACGCGTATCGATCCCGAACAAATAACCGCTTTAACTGAGGCTAATCGACAAACCATGACAACCAGTAATGACTCCCATTCACAAGTGCGGCACGGCGAAGCGCAGCAGCGTACATTTGCGCCAATTGCCGAGACGATCTCAATTGATGATTTCAGCAAGATTGATTTGCGCATTGCGCGTATTGTTGACGCACAGCATGTTCCTGGTGCGGATAAATTGCTGCAACTGACGCTGGATATTGGTTCCGAGCAGCGTAATGTATTTGCCGGGATTAAATCTGCTTATGATCCGGAACAGCTCAAGGGGCGTTTAACAGTAATGGTTGCCAACCTTGCTCCGCGTAAAATGAAATTTGGACTTTCCGAAGGGATGGTGCTGGCCGCCAGTGGCGAAAATGGAGGAGGATTGTATATTCTCGCGCCGGATAGCGGTGCGCAGCCGGGCATGCGAGTGAAATAGATGTAGTTGAAAAGTATGCGACACGATCTGCGGGAGTGGGCGTGTTTTTGCGCCTGTTCAGGTTTAACGTCGCAATGTGTTTTTCAGGAAGAGTTTGAACGGGTTCTCAGCCAGCCTTGCGGAAAGTGAAGTTGATGCGCTGATTTCCCAGCAACGGGTGTGGGTCTCCCTTGATGGGTTGAACACCGTGATAACGTAAACGATCCTTGCCTCCCCAGACAGCGACATCACCATGATACAGCGGTACTTTTGTTGTTTTGTCTGTACGTTCGTGACCACCAAACAAGAAAATAGCGGCCATCCCCAGCGATACGGAAACAATCGGCGCGGAAAAATCACGTTCGTTTTTATCCTGATGCAGGGATAACCGGGAGCCAGGCAAATAGCGGTTGATCAGACAGGCGTCCGGTTTGAAGTTTGCAAATCCGGCGGTTGCAGCCGCTGCATGTGCCAGCTGACTGAAGTGTGACGGCATGAGTGGCCACGGCTGACCGTTGACAGGATTGGTTTTACTGTAACGATAGCCATGTTGATCGCTTACCCAACCCAGTTCGCCACAATTGATCAGAGCGATTGACATGGTAAAACCACCGGGTGTGGTCATGTGACGGAACGGAGTTTGAGTTTTGATGTGTGTGATAGCGGCCAGTAATGCGCTTGCATGTTGCAGAGCGAAGCCACGCAATACACATGCATCTGCCCCTATCCGTTCGTATTTATCTGCTGCTGGTGTATCAGAAAGATCGAAAAGCGTTGTCTGGTGCATTTCGGTAGGCAGGACTGAGTTTTCAGTCGGATAAAGCTAAAATCACCTGCGTCCAAATAAAATATTGTCGGTCATTATCACAGCTTCTCAAAACAATCGATCTTCTGTTTGATCCGTAGAATCGGAATCCCCAAAAGAGTCGAAAGAATAATCTGTTTCCGGTGGAAGCTGTTCCTGGAAAAAATACTCGTTAAGCGTTCCGAACGGGTCTCTCAAGCCTGTTTCAGCGTTAATTTTGGCGACAACGATACCTTTGGGAGGTGAGATTTTCGCGGCTGGTACCGATTGAAGTGCGCCAGCCATATAGTTGATCCAGATAGGCAAAGCAGCTTGTCCTCCAGTTTCCCTGTTACCCATGGATCTGGGATCGTCAAAGCCCATCCAGGCAACCGCTACCAGATTCTTCTGGTAGCCGCAGAACCAGGCATCGAAGGAATTACTGGTGGTTCCGGTTTTTCCGGCAATATCATTACGGCCCAGTACTCTTGCCCGGGCGGCAGTTCCTCTCTGGACAACATCCTGCATTATGTTCGTCATTAAAAATGCATTACGCGGATCTATAACCTGTTTGGCGTTCTGATTTGCGGTCGTGTGACGCGGCTGTTCGATAACTTTACCTTGTTCGTCTTCAATTCTTTCAATGAAGTAGGGTGGGATATGGTATCCCCCGTTGGCGAAAGTAGCATAACCAATGGCCATTTGCATCGGGGTGACCGATCCGGCGCCAAGTGCCATGGGAAGAACGGCAGGATGATGTTTTTTATCGAAGCCAAAGCGGGTGATGTAGTCCTGGGCATAGGCAGGGCCGATTGCCTGAAGAATGCGGATGGACGCCAGGTTTTTTGAATGGATGAGTGCTGTACGCATTCTGATGGGGCCGCTGAATTTACCGTCATAATTCTTGGGTTCCCATATTTTTCCGCCGGTCTGATCAGACCCCAGATAGAGTGGCGCATCATTAATAATGGTGGCCGGAGTAAAGCCTTTTTCGAGTGCGGCGGAATAAATGAATGGCTTGAAGCTTGATCCCGGCTGACGCCAGGCTTGGGTTGCGTGGTTGAATTTGTTGAGGTTATAGTCGAATCCGCCTACTAATGCGCGCACAGCACCATTATTTGGATCTATTGCAATCAGGGCCGCCTCTATTTCGGGTAGCTGAGTGATTTGCCAGTGGTTCTTCTCTGTCTTTTTTACCCGGATCAGGGCGCCGGGGCGGATACGCTTTTCAGCGATCCCAGGATTTTTTCCAAGGTATTTGCTGGCCGTTTTCAGGCCATCTCCGGTAATCCGGATTGTTTCTCCGTTTTTGAGAAAAGCTTCGACAGCAGCTGGAGATGCGGACAGGACAACAGCTGCCAGAAGATCATCGCTGTTACTGACGCTTTGCATGATGTCTTGCAATGCTTCGTGATCCTTGAGGTTTCCAGGTAATTTCAGGAATGCTTCCGGGCCACGGTAACCGTGTCTGGCGTCATATTCCATAACGCCTTTGCGCAACGCCCGATAAGCCGTTTCCTGATCAGATTTTCGCAAGGTGGTGTAAACCCTGATTCCGCGAGTGTAAGCTTCTTCACGGTAGCGGTCATATACTACCTGACGCACCATCTCCGCAACATAATCAGCAGGCATGGCAAACACTTTTATCTGGCGGTGGATTGCAATGGGCGTTTTCTTTGCCTGTGCGAACTGATCGGCTGAAATGTATTTGAGCTCATACATTCGTCTCAGTACATATTGTTGTCGCGCTTTTGCACGTTCCAGATTGGCAATCGGGTTGTAACGGGAGGGAGCTTTGGGGAGCCCGGCGAGCATGGCAGCTTCAGCCAGATTGATGGCGGGCAGCTTTTTGCCAAAGTAGGATTGTGCTGCGGTGGCAAAACCATAACTGCGCTGCCCGAGATAAATCTGATTGATGTACAGCTCAAGAATGCGATCCTTTCCCAGACTGTGCTCAATCTTAAAAGCCAGCAGTGCTTCACTGAATTTTCGAGTGAACGTTTTTTCCTTGGTCAGAAAAAAGTTGCGTGCCACCTGCATGGTAATGGTGCTTGCACCTTGTAACGTGCTGCCTGCCGTGAAATTGGAATAAATAGCACGTAACACACCAATGTAATCTACTCCGTAGTGCTGATAGAAACGATCATCCTCGGCCGCCAGAATGGCCTGTTTAAGCGATTCCGGGACATCTTTTATTTTTACAAAATCTCTGCGCTCTTCGCCAAATTCCCCAATCAGCAAGCCATCGGCACTATAAATTCGTAAGGGTATTTTGGGCCGGTAATCCGTCAACGTATCGAGACTGGGTAAAGAAGGCAGCGTGACCAGAGCAGCAAATATCACTAATAGCGTTGCAAGCAGACCGGCAGCCAGGACGGTCAGAAGAAAACGGAAAAGCCAGCGGAATAACATTAAGGAGCAGGAGTTGTATAGGTAAAAGAATGATTCGGAATGAGATTATAAAGGGTATATCACTGTTATTGCATGATTTGATTCTTTTGCTGACCTGTCAAAATTTGTTTCGACTGAAGATCATATCCGGTTGGAAATCTTCAAATTAAGACATTATGCGAATGGAAGTTGATATGGCCCTTACTCTGAATCAATGGTTCCTGAAAAAACCTCCCGGTATCAAATTTGATATTAATTTAAATATGCTGGCGAGTACCTCGCGAGCACTGGGAGTGGATATCAGTGCTTCCTCAATCAAGCTGGTGGAATTATCCAGAAGAGGAGGGGCGCAACAATCCTATCGTCTGGAACGTTATGTAATTGAACCGATGCCGCTGGATGCGCTGCAGGATGGAGGTATCAATCAGATCGAGCAAGTGAGTGACAGTCTTCGGCGCGCCTTGAAACGAATGGGATCGCGACAGAAGAAAGTTGTCATGGCCTTGCCGCTGACATCGGTCATTACCAAGAAAATCAATGTGCCTGCCGGTTTGCGGGAAGATGATCTGGTGTTTCAGGTTGAAACCGAGGCCAATCAATATGTGCCGTTTGCAATGGATGAGGTCAATCTTGATTTTCAGGTGATCGGGCCGGTACCGGATAGTCCGGAAGAAGTGGAAGTATTGCTGGCCGCTGCCCGTAAGGACAAAGTGGACGACAGGGTGGCAACGGCGATGTCTGCCGGCCTGAAGGTGATGGTGATGGATGTTGAGCAATTTGCTGCCCAGGCCATTTCCTCCAGGGCAATTGGCTCACAGCTGCCTGCTGAAAGCAGGAATAAGATCATCGCATTAATAGATATTGGTGCGAGCGTTACCCGGATCAATGTGTTGCTGGATGACACTTCTGTCTACATGCGGGATTTGTCTTTTGGCGGAAATCAGCTGACACAGGAAATCCAGAATCAGTTTAATTTTTCTCCTGAAGAAGCAGAAACGGCCAAGCGTAATGGCACGTTGCCGGAAAATTATCAAAGTGATGTGTTGCAGCCCTTTTGTGAAACAGCGGCACTGGAAGTGGCACGGGCAATACAGCTTTTCTATACCTCCACTCAATATACTCAGGTTGATTATATTTTTCTGTCAGGCGGATGTGCCGCGATTGCAGGGCTTGAGGAAATCATATCCGAGCGTACCGGGGTGATTACGCAGGTAATTAATCCATTTTCCGGCATGGAATTATCAGGCCGAATTGTGCCACGGCAGCTGAAAATGGATGCGCCGGTATTATTGACCGCCAGCGGTCTGGCTATGCGAGGGTTCGATCTATCATGATACGTATTAATCTGCTTCCACATCGTGAACTTAAACGCAAAGCGCGCCAGCAGCAGTTTGCTGTACTGGCCGGCCTTACGGTTGGTTTGGGGGTGTTGATCATCTGGGGCGTGCATGAAATGGTGATGGATAAAATCGATCACCAGAATGAACGGAATCAATATTTGCAAAATGAAATTACCGCCCTTGATCGGCAAATTGTTGAAATAAAGTCGATCAAGGAAAAAATTCAGGAGATGTTGACGCGCAAGGAGATTGTTGAGTCTCTGCAGGGAAATCGTGTCAGGGTTGTGCATATGCTGGATGAGGTGGCCAGGCAGTTACCGGAAGGAGTGTATTTAAAGAGTTTGAAGCAAACAAATGAACATCTTCATCTTGCGGGTTATGCCCAGTCGAATGCCTGGGTTTCCACGCTGATGCGCAATCTGGATACCTCGCCCTGGATGGAGTCGCCGTTACTGATTGAAATTAAAGCGGCCACTGAAAATGGAGTCAGACTGAGTGAGTTCGATCTGAATGTCAAACTGACCGAGTCACCCAAAGAGGATGGCTATGCGGAAGGGGGTGAGATGGCGGAAAAAATTACTGCAGCGGTGGGGCAGCCATGAATCTACTGGAAGAATTACGACATGTTAATCCCAATGAACCGGGGAGCTGGCCTGTTTTGGTTAAGGCTGGCGCGCTTGTCTTATTACTGGGAACTCTCATGGTAGCAGGTTACTTTCTGGACTGGGAAGAACAGTGGGAAGCATTGGAGCAAGCGCAGCAGGAAGAGGAAACGCTGAAAAATACTTTTAAATCCAGAAAAACCAGTGCGGTTAATCTTGATCTTTTGCGTACGCAATTGACAGAAATAGAGCAAACACTGGGTACCTTACTGAAACAGCTGCCTAATAAATCCGAACTGGATGCATTGCTGGTAGATATCAATCGGGCCGGGTTGGGACGAGGGTTGCAATTCGAGTTGTTTAAGCCGAATGCCAAGGAAACAATCCGTGAATTTTATGCCGAGCTTCCGGTTTCTGTCAGGGTGACGGGCAACTATCATGATATCGGTGCTTTTGCCAGCGATGTGGCGCAGCTGCCGCGTATTGTTACCTTGCAGGATATTGAAATTACTCCCGGAAAAGATCGCCAGTTGATACTGAATGCAACGGCAAAAACTTTTCGCTACCTGGATGATGAAGAAATCGCGGAGCACAAAAGGGAGATGGCAGAAAAAAATAAACAGAAGAAGGCAAAGGGGGCATCGTGAACGATCAATTCCGTTTCTGGGTGGTTGTAATGATGGTGATGTTTGCCACGGCGTGCAGTCAGGAAGGCTACGAAGATCTGGAGTCGTTCGTCAGGGAATCGGGCGCCGGGTTGAAGGGAAAGGTAGATCCTTTGCCTGAAATCAAGCCGTTGGAACATTTTGTTTATCAGGCTTTTGAAATACCTGATCCCTTCAGTAATCGCAGGAACAAGCGGGAAAAATCTGATCGTGATGAATTGCAGCCTGATTTGAAACGTCCCAAAGAGGCATTGGAAAGTTTTCCACTGGAAAATCTCGCTATGGTCGGATCGTTGCGGCGCGGGAAATATGTCTTTGCCTTGGTTAAGGCGCCAGATAATTCTGTGCATCGCGTAAAGGCCGGTAATTATCTGGGACAGAATTTTGGCCTGATTACGGGAGTTTCCGAGGAAGAAGTCAAATTGAGAGAGATTACGAAAGGCAGTACCGATGAATGGGTTGAACGGGCCAGCGTACTAATGCTGCAAACTCAGGAGCAAAAATGATGAGTCAGATGATAGAAAATGAATGGGGCGTGCGTTGCATGATCAGAGCTATTTACCGAGGCTGGCGATTAGTATTATGTGTTTTATTGAGCGTCTGGGTTGCTCACGCTGTGGCAGCGCCAGCTGCAATAAATACGCTGCGTGCGCTGAATATTTCGGCTCAAACGGATGGTCGTCTGATTGTTAAGGCAACGCTGAATCAGCCAATTAAAACTTTACCTGAGGGAGTATTGCTGAATGATCCTGATCGCCTTTATTTTGATCTGGATCAGGTTGCCAGCGCGCTCGGAGAATCCGGAAAAATACCTGGTCGCGGCGTGGTAAAGAATATAGATGTTGTGCCTGCGGAAGGACGTACTCGCCTGGTTATCAATCTGTCAAAAGCAGTTAAATATGAAACCAGCTCGGAAGGTGAGTATTTGCTGATCACTCTCCAAAACAATGAATCGCCTGATTCATCTGGTCGTGCTGCTACTTCAGCCGCTCAATTGGTGAAAGATAAGGCTAAATTAAGTTTGCGGGACATTGATTTTCATCGTGGTACACAAGGTGAAGGCAGGGTAGAGGTGGAATTGTCGCAACCGGGAGCTGTTATCAACGTTCACAGTCAGGGAGGCAGGTTACTTGTCGAGTTCATGAAGGCTTATCTTCCTCCCAATCTTGGACGCCGGCTGAATGTGCTGGATTTTTCCACACCCGTGCAAACAATCGAAGCTGCTGCACGAGATGGCAATGTGCAAATGATTATTGAGCCGAAAGGCCGATGGGAACATACATCCTATCAGACAGGGACTCATTTCGTGGTGGAGATCAAATCGGTAGTTGAAGGTGATGATGTGCCTATTCACAAGAAGCTGATTGATGGGGGCTATACTGGCGAGAAACTCTCGCTGAATTTTCAGGATGTTGAAATCCGTTCAATTCTTCAGGTTATCGCTGATTTCACTGATTTGAATATTATTGCCAGTGATTCGGTAAAAGGTAATTTGACCTTGCGATTGAAGGACGTTCCTTGGGATCAGGCGCTGGATATCGTGCTGCAAACAAATGATCTCGATAAACGCAGGGTGGGCAACGTGATTTTTATCGCGCCGCGAGAGGAAATGGCCGCGCGTGAAAAATTGCAGCTGGAGCAGAATCAACAGATAACCGAGCTGGAAGTATTGCAAACAGAAGCATTCAGGCTGAATTATAGAACGGCCAGCTCCATTCCATTAAAAGGTATTTTAAGCCAGCGCGGCTCGGTAGAGGTGGACGATATCAGTAACACTCTGACTGTTACCGATATCCCCACCAGGCTTGCGGAAGTGGCGCGGCATGTGGCCAACCTTGATACCCAGGTGCGGCAGGTCATGATTGAAACCCGAATCGTTGAAGCGACTGATACGTTTAGCCGTAATCTGGGAGCTCGTTTTGGAGTGCAAAGCGCGGTTCGCACCGGAAATAATAATCACGGGCGCAGATTGGGTATTTCCGGAAATTTAAGCGGTTCTGGCGATTTGGCTATGGGTGGATCGTCTGTAGCGGGCGGAGATAATCTCAATGTTAACTTGCCGGCAGCTGCCTTGGCTGGAGTTGCAGGAGGGCCGGCAGCGCTGGGGTTGAGTTTGATCAAAATTAACAACGGAACGTTAATTGATCTGGAACTCTCTGCGCTGGAATCGGATAGCCAAGGGCGTGTCATTGCCAGTCCGCGCTTAGTTACAGCTAATCGTGTAGAAGCAAGTATTGAACAGGGTACAGAAATTCCTTTTCAGACTATCAGTGTAACCCGGCCACAGATTCAGTTCAAAAAGGCTGTGCTTGGCCTTAAGGTTACGCCACAGATCACACCTGATGATAATGTCATTATGAAGTTACAGATTAATCAAGATACCAGAGGAGAAAATACACCTGCCGGACCCGCCATCGACACCAAGCAAATTGTTACTGAGGTACTGGTAGAGAATGGCGGCACAGTTGTTATTGGTGGTATCTTTGAGCAGGTGGAAAAACGGGATCGTAACCAGGTACCCTTACTGGGAGATGTGCCGATACTAGGTAACTTGTTTAAAAATACGGCGAAGCGCGACGATAAACGGGAATTGCTGATATTTGTTACGCCGCGTATCTTAAATGAAAATCTGAATAACAGCATTCGATCCGCATTAAATTAATTAAAGAATTGATCAGAGAGTCAATTCAATGTCTATTCGTGTGGAGATTCTCCGGAGGTAGGTGGGGAATCTCCGCATCGAAAATTTAACATGCGTAATCCGTTTTGCAGCATTGACTTGATCAGTTTATACGTTCATAATGCCCTGCTATTTTGGAGGGGTTCCCGAGTGGTTAAAGGGATCAGACTGTAAATCTGACGGCTCTGCCTTCGAAGGTTCGAATCCTTCCCCCTCCACCAGTTTGTGGTGGCAAAGATCAAAAGTGTAGTTGGTCTGGGTTAATTCAATCACGTTAAAATGACGTAATTGAACGTGCGGCAGGTGAGCTGTGCGCGAGCGGGTGTAGCTCAATGGTAGAGCAGAAGCCTTCCAAGCTTACGACGAGGGTTCGATTCCCTTCACCCGCTCCATAGATGTTATAGCAAGAGTGAGATTGTTGTTTCATGTGCCCATGTAGCTCAGTGGTAGAGCACTCCCTTGGTAAGGGAGAGGTCGCCAGTTCAATCCTGGCCATGGGCACCAAGTATGCTGTGACCGGGTTGCTGGATTATTGATGCGGGCATTAATGAAAGGAAACAGACGTAATGGCGAAAAGTAAATTTGAGCGGGTAAAGCCGCATGTAAATGTAGGGACGATAGGTCATGTGGATCATGGTAAGACGACATTGACGGCGGCGATT
>JACTML010000163.1 GCA_014584635.1 Nitrosomonas eutropha
TTGTCAGAGCTATTTTCAAGGAAGAATTTGGCTATACCCTGCCGCGAACAGCACTTTCCCAGGCAGAATTTGGTGAAAAAATCAGCCGCAACGAGCTCATGGCAGGCGATCTGGTCTTCTTCAAAACAGGCGGTCGTTCCTGGCATGTAGGTATTTATCTGGATAGCAGAAAGTTTATGCACGCTTCATCCAGCAGGGGAGTCACGATTTCCAGCCTGGATAACAGCTACTGGAAAGCCAAATACTGGAAATCGATTCGAATATAACACCATATTCGGTCAGAACAGATAATCACTCAGGTTCCATACAGGCGTCTTTCCAGTCGCATGCGATCAATGATTGATGCGCTGATTTCCTCTATTGATATTCCGGTGGTATCAATGGAAGGAATAGCAAACTGTTGAAACAATTCGCTTTGCCACTGAAGTTCGCGCTGACATTCAACAAAGGAAGCATAGTGACTGCCGGGATAACGTTCGGCACGAATCGCCTGCAGGCGTGATGCGCTTAACGTCAGCCCAAACAGTTTCTCACGCAGCGGTTGCAGCAGTGGCGGAAGGCGTACTCTGCCCATATCTTCCGGCGTAAATGGATAGTTGGCAGCCAATACGCCATACTGCAAAGCCAGATAGACGCATGTTGGCGTTTTGCCGGAACGCGATACGCCGACCAAAATTACATCAGCATCGGCCAATACCTTCGAATTATTACCATCATCGCTGTTCAGAGCATACTGAATTGCGGCAATGCGTCGGAAATAGGAAGCGTCCTGTCCTAGAATATGAGAACGTCCGGGTATGCGTACAGACGGCTGCTGCAATGCGGTTTCCAGCACACCGAGACAGGATTCAAAAAAATCAATAAGGTAGCAATTGGCTTGGCGGATGGAAACAAGAATGGCCGGGTCCAGCAAGGTGCTGAACACCAGCGGTGGCCGCCCCTCCCGTTCCGCAGCGGTATTGATACGATCAACGATGTCCTGAACCTTGGCAGGACTATCCAGAAAAGAGGCATAATGTTTCTTCCATTCAATGCCATCGAACTGGGTCAGCAGGCTATGCCCTAATGTTTCTGCGGTAATACCGGTACGATCAGACAAGAAAAAAACGCTGCGTGATGCTGGCATTTTACTGCTTCCGATCTGCCAGATGCAGCCAGGTACGCACCACCGTATCCTGATTGAGTGACAGGCTGTCAATACCCTGCTCGACCAGCCAGCGCGCAAAATCCGGATAATCAGAAGGTGCCTGACCACAGATACCAATGTACTTTTCCTGTTTGCGACAGGCATCAATCGCTATTTTCAGCAATCGTTTTACGGCCAGATTACGTTCGTCAAACAGATGGGCAACCAGTTCAGAATCGCGATCCACTCCCAGTATTAACTGAGTCATATCATTGGAGCCAATCGAAAATCCGTCAAAATATTCAAGAAATTCCTCCGCCAGCACTGCATTGGAAGGAATTTCACACATCATGATCAGACGCAGTCCATTCCTGCCACGCGCCAATCCATTGGCCGCCAGCAATTCTGTAATCTGCTGCGCCTCTTTCAAAGTACGGCAAAAAGGCACCATCACTTCCACATTGGTCAGACCCATTTCATCACGCACTTTACGCAAAGCCTGACATTCCAATTCAAAACAGGCACGGAAAGCATCCGCAAGATAACGTGACGTGCCCCGAAATCCAATCATCGGATTTTCCTCTTGCGGCTCAAAACGCTCTCCGGCAATCAGATTGGCGTATTCATTGGATTTGAAATCGGATAAACGCACAATTACCGGATGCGGATGAAAAGCAGCTGCCAGGGTCGCAATGCCTTCCACCAGTTTTTCCACATAAAAAGCAAGCGGATCAGGATAACCCGCTGCCCGTTTGCTGACAGCAGCTTTCAAATCATCCGGCAGCGTAGCAAACTCCAGCACCGCGCGCGGATGAATACCAATATTATTGGCCACAATAAATTCCAATCGCGCCAGTCCCACACCATGATTAGGCAGTTGCGCAAAGGCAAAAGCCTGCGCAGGGTTGCCAATATTCAGCATGATCCTGACCGGTAATTCGGGCAACGTATCGATTTCTGATTGAGAATGCCGAAAAGGGAGCAAACCTGCATACACCAATCCGGTATCCCCTTCTGCGCAGGAAACCGTGACAGGCTGACCATCGCTGATTTTTTGCGTGGCCTGTTCACAACCGACAACAGCCGGAATACCCAGCTCCCGCGCAACAATCGCAGCATGGCAGGTACGCCCGCCGCGATTGGTCACAATGGCGGCAGCACGCTTCATGATAGGTTCCCAGTCAGGATCTGTCATATCCGTTACCAGTACATCGCCCGGCTGAATTTTCGCCATTTGCCCGGTATTCATGATAATTCGCGCGGTTCCCTGGCCGATTTTTTGCCCAATCGCACGTCCCTGCACCAGTACCGGGCCTTGTTCTTCCAGATAAAAATGTTCGATGGATTGTTCGCTACGGCTTTTCACTGTCTCCGGGCGTGCCTGCACAATATAAAGCTGTCCATCCACACCATCCAGCACCCATTCAATATCCATTGGCCGGTTGTAATATTGTTCAATGGTAACTGCCTGTCTGGCGAGCGATTCAATCTGCTCATCCGACAAACTGAAACGCTGACTGCGTGCCGCGGATACCGGCTGTATCACCGTTGCCTGCTCGTCTCCATAGATCATTTCAACTGCCTTGGCTCCCAAGCGACGCGAAAGAATAGCCGGCAAACCTGCTTCAAGGTTACGTTTGTAGACAATAAATTCATCCGGGTTGACTATGCCCTGGACAACGGTTTCTCCCAAACCATAGGCAGAGGTAATAAATACCACATCACGAAAACCAGATTCCGTATCCAGCGT
>JACTML010000204.1 GCA_014584635.1 Nitrosomonas eutropha
TTGGTGCCGGACTTCTGGGATTTGGCCTGAATCGCCGTCGTAAACAGGCTTGAACAATTACAAAAATAAATAACTACAATAGTAAAACTCAAGCGCCAGGCAACTGGCGCTTTTTTATACGCTCACCCAATACCCCACCACCCACCTTCTTATCCCGCTCTCCCTACGTCTTTGCAAGAAGGCCGCAAACGGGTAGGTGATCCAGCTTCTTCATTACCCACCACCGGCTTGCTTCCTGCTTTTCTACGCTCGCAGTCGCAAAGATGACATTTTTTATGTTTGGAGCCAGATTCTTCCGCCCTGGCTATTGAGGTTCACCCGCATTGATGTTCAGCGCTTGCGACGAGCGGGGGAGTCAGAAAAATTGCTCAGCAGCGCATCCAGAGCATCCAACTCATCAAATTCACCCGATCTATCATCCACCCGATAGTGCTTGATAAAAGCGGCAAGTTGTTTGGCATCCTGAAAAGCTTCCAGATCGATATCGGCCTGGCGCAAATTCGTCTCCAGCTGTGCAATTTCAGCATCCATTGCCTGATCAACATGCGCTGGCCTGATCTTTTGTGCATAGGGCACCAGTGCGCGATAAGGCATCAATAGCGATGCCAGCTCTGCCTTGAGTTCTGCCAATTGTTCACGCAATACCTTAATGTAATGTTCAACGCGCTCATCAGGCAGGCTGGAAAGATAGCGGGTATCAATCTGTTCTATTTCGAGCTGGATCGCCAGCAGTTCAAGCAGATCACTTCGATCATAAGCCTGATTGACGCGCTGCATCAGCGCAGTTTTTTCATCTGCAGTCAGATTCGCACTGGCACGGTCGGGGTGCAAACTACTGGCCAGTTTGCGGTAAATTTCACGTACCGACTGACTGATTTCCTTTTTCTCCGCAGCACGTTTTTCTTCAGCAGCTGTTTGTTTAGCTGATTTACGCCGGCGCGAAGTCGATTCAGTCTTTTTCCTGGTCTCTTCCCGTCGCTGATGCATGGCCCTGGCAAACATTTCTTCTACGCTGCCATCTGTCTCGTCATCATCCAAATGCACACCAAACATCGCTTCAATCATATCCTGCGAAGTTTTTCTATCCGCTTCGGCCTGATCGTCATACCCGAGATCGCTGTATTTATCATACAACGCCACAATTTCTTCATCGCGCTGTTCAAGCAGCAGTTCATGCGCCAGATGAAGAATGATGTCGCACAATTTGGCACGCTGCCGTTTGCCACGAACAATGTCACGCTGCTGAAGCTGTCTGTCAAACAACTGCAACATTGCGACGCGTTTTTCACGCAAATATGCAAACAGCGGCATCAATTCGTCACTCACACGCTGGTTGTAGTGTCCGCTGTAGGCATGCCATTCGGCAACCTGGGTACGCTGTTCGTCAATTTGCCGAATCAGGCGCTGAAAAGTCGCCTGCTGTTTGGTTTGCGGTTTTTCATACGTCAAAGCCTCAGTAATCGTAAGCTCATTGCTATTAACGGGGTCGAATAATGATTCTTGTCGTGAAGTACGGGACATAATGGAAATTCCAAAATATAAAAAACGAAATTGCAAGCAACTCCTGAAAAGGCTGTTACTACACAAGATATTAGAATCTGTTCGAGGCTTCAATCAAAAGAGCAGTTCCAGGCAAAATTGAACTGGTTTTCAGGAAGCACTTCTACGCTCAAGGGCACTGCGAACATTATCCAACGCCTGCCGAATGTGCTGGCGAGGGGTGCCAATATTCATGCGCATGAAGCCACTGCCTTCCTTGCCGTAGCTGATGCCCGGATTTAACCCGATGCCTGCTTCAAGAATAAAGAATTGTCTCAGTTCGTCATCGGATAGCCCTAAATCACGACAATCCAGCCATAACAAATAAGTTCCCTGTGAGGGGGTCAGTTTGATTTGCGGTAAATAATCCTGCAAATATTGCCGCACCATTTCCCGTGTATCGGCAAGATAATCCATCAAGGCAGCCAGCCATGCTGTTCCGTCCTGATAAGCTGCGGTAAACGCCGCAATGCTAAATGGATTAGCCGCGCTGACATGCATAACATCCAGTTGCTCCCGGATAGCAGCTCGATATGCCGGATGTGGCACTATCAAAGCGGATAAATTAAGGCCGGGAATATTGAAGGTTTTACTCGGTGCAACCGCAGTAATGACTGATTCCGGAGCATCAGCCAGACTGGCAAGCATATGATGTTTGTTGCCGGGATAAATCAGATCAGCATGAATTTCATCAGAGACAATAATCAGGTCATGCTGTTTGGCAATCGCTAATAATTTCTCTAGTTCCGACTTACTCCACACCCGGCCAACCGGATTATGTGGCGAGCATAACAGCAACATGCGCGCTGTTGCTGCTTGCTGCGCCAGATCTGCCAGATCCATGTTGTAATGTGCCTGCTCCTGCCGCAGCGCATTGTGCAACAGCGTTCTGCCACTCTTTTTCACCACCGAAAAGAACGGGTAATACACCGGTGGCTGCACAATGACTGCTTCCCCCGGTTTGCTGAGTGCCAAAATAGAAGTGCTTAGCGAAGGGACAATTCCTGGACAGAAAATAATCCACTCCCGCTCTATTTGCCAGCCATGGCGCACTGCCAGCCAATTTATTAATGATTCGTATAAGCTATCCGGAAACTGCGTGTAGCCATACACCGGATGAGCTGCGCGCTTGAGCAGCGCATCAGTCACCGCCGCCGGAGCAGCAAAATCCATATCTGCTACCCATAGCGGCATGACCTCTGCTTGCCCGAACATGGATAGACGACCATCGTATTTAACGCTAAACGTTCCAGCCCGATCAATTGTGCGCTCGAAATCCTGATCAGGATTGTTACTCAAACGATTTTCTCCCAGAGGG
>JACTML010000229.1 GCA_014584635.1 Nitrosomonas eutropha
GGATTCGCTCGCTGTCATAGCCCTTATCCGCGATGATTGCCCCCGCTTCAGGGAGCCGGACAATCAGTTCCGGCGCTACTGTGCAATCATTGACGTGTCCCCCGGTGATTTCAAAATCAACAGGAAGGCCATGAGCGTCCACCACCAGATGAATCTTGCTGGTATTGCCTGCCCGGCTTTTCCCGATTGCTTCATCAATATTGCTGGCAGCGCCACTGCTATGCTGGTGCGCTTTGGCATAGCTACCATCGATAAAAATCCACTCCATATCAGGCTCAACCACCAGCGCCTTGAACAGATTGACCCACTTGCCTGCAGCAGACCAGGCATTGAAGCGCTTGTAGATGCTGTTCCAGCAGCCAAATGCCTCGGGCAGGTCTCGCCAGGGACAGCCTACCCGCATGCGGTAGAGTATACCCTCCACGGTGGACAGCCTACCCGCATGCGGTAGAGTATACCCTCCACGGTTAGGCGTAGATCGGGCTTGTCATAGATGGCCATCTGCCGCAGAATCTTACGCAGCTTCGACCAATGCTCATCGCTGAGCAGTAAGCGGGGCATTGAAAACTCGTATTGTGATGGTGTGAGAGCTTTAACAATACGAGTTTTCTTTTCTAAAGCAATGCCTTAAAGCAATGCCTTAAAGCAATGCCTTAAAGCAAAACGTCAACACGCCCTAACCAACTAAATTTGTTCGATTTTTAACCGGATACTACTGATCTTTATAAAAATTTTGTAACAAAGTTTACTATCGGGTTGTTTTCCTGATTCTTGAGGAAGGGAGGTGCAAAGAAGCACTTTCCCACATCTGAAACATTAACTTTATTAGTTTCGTGTAGTCAGCTGTTTGCTATGAATTTCAAATTTTCTGATAGTCAGGTTATGTTTTTATCAGCCAGAAAATGCTGTTAAAAAATCAGGTTGTCAGATTACGGCTTCTGGTAGCTGGGTTTTTGCGCCTGTCAGTCTTGGTTAAACTGGTTGCAGGGGAGATATATAGAAGTTTTTACAACGCAGATTGATGAAAAGCGGGAGATACGATTTTTCCAGTTGACCGGCATACCCCCATTGCAGGGGTATGTTATTCCGGTCTGTTTTATGTGCCTACATCCGATATTCCAGACCGGCAAAGAAGGAGCGGCCATCTCCCGGGAAAAATAAGGCCGAGTTTGCGCCACCAAATGCACCTACACCTGCGATATCGGTTACAGAAACAGTGGCTGCATATTTCTGATTGGTCAGGTTACGGCCCTCGACAAACCAGGAAAAGCCGGTTTTATTGCGTTTGCCCAGTTTGAATCCGAGCAGTGCGTAAGTATCAACTGATAGTGTGTTGGCATGATCCACGTAATACTTCTCGGGTGACCATTCCACGTTGGGGCCGGCGTAATAGCCTGCTGGATGACGATAGAGTAGTTCTGCCTTGTAGAAATGACGTGGGATACCGGCCAGCTGGTTGTTGCCAAAAACCGGGTCGCCATCAAACTTGAAATCACTGAATGTATACATCTGGCGCAGATAGAGCATTTTTGCCAGTTCCATATCCAGACCTAATTCCACGCCCTGATGCACGGTTTTATCGGCATTGACCATGCCAATCGGGAAACGGGTAACGGGATCTACCCGGGCAAGCAGCTCATTGCGTATATGGGAGCGATAGAATGCAATATCCCATTCAGCCATACCAAAACGGCCTCGGCTGCCAAATTCGAAAGTCAGTGCGCGCTGAGCGCTGGCCAGTACCGGTACCGCCTGCCAGCTGGCTAATTCGGGGAAACTGGGGGGTTCGAAACTGGTGCTGACGTTGGTAAAGAGCTGAATATCCGGATTCAGGTCATAGATGAGCCCTGCCTTGGGTGTGAAGCGTTCGTAGTTTTTCTTCTGCCGTGGATCGCCCGTGTGCAGATCTTTTTGTCTAAGCGTCATGTTGGTGTACTGCGCACCCACCACCAGTGCAAGTTCCGGCAGCAGGTAAAACTGATTCTCTCCGTACACTGTATAGCTGCTGACATCCTGATCATATTTGTGAATTCGTGGACCGGCTTTGCCATTGATATTGACGAACTGGTTGTCCATCACGCTGCCCCAGCTTGGCTCGAAACCGGCGACAAACCGGTTGCGCCAGCCGGCAATCGGCATTTCATTTATGTAGCGTAATCCCAGACCGTAATCGTGCGAAGGTTGCTCCATCACCACATAAATCGGGTGCCATACTTTTTTATGCGAATAGAATGCGGAAAATTCCAGTTGCTGATCTTTACCCAGTTTCATTACGGTGCGGTTGGCTACACGGATCAAATCAAAATCCCGCTTGTATCGCGCGATATTGCTGTTAAAGAAATTTGCCTGTTTGGGATTATTTTTCAATTCTGCTTTGGTCAGCTCGCCCGGCAATTGTGAATTGGTTTTGGTGTATGTCAGGTAAAAACGGGTTTCCAGATTCGGACTGAAACGGTATCCGGCATTGCTGAACATGCGCCAGTTTTCCTGCTCAGACCAGTCACGGAAACCATCCTGGCTGTAACGGGAAACACTGGCAAAATAATCCAGTGCGCCATGCACACCACCGGAAGAAAGCATCAGACGGTTATAACCAAAGCTGCCTGCCTCACCGCGTGCGCGGAAATATTCAGCATCATAGCCAGTGGGCGTAACGAAATTGATCGCGCCACCTAACGTTGTCGACCCATACTGCAATGCATTAGCACCACGATAAACTTCAATATAGCGTGCTGCCAGCGGCTCGATCACCTGAAAATCCGCTCCGCCATCCGCCAGATTCACTCGTGCACCATCCTGCAGGATCTTGACACCGCGCAAATGAAAGTAACGCTGAATACCAGAACCCCGGATTGACAGACGCGCTTCTTCAGCGCCAAAACGGGATTGGACAAACACGCCGGGAGAATAGCCCAATGCATCCTGTAACGTTGAACCACGGCCATTGGCATAAGATTCACTGTCAATGACATTCGCCCCTCCGGGGATTCTGCGCATTTCCCGCTGAGCTTCAGATAATGTCGGAACAGTGAGTGAACCTTGTCCCGAGGTGACTACCTCGATGGTTTCCAGTTGCATCGGCTCTTTTTTACTCTCTGCCTGTGCCCACGCTGATGTCATAGTTGCTAGTGCGCTCGCTACTGCAACCGCCGGCAGTTTTCTGATGATGACCTCTTCGGTCCTGAGCAGATGCTGCCGGCATTGCCCGATTTTTCTTTTTCCCTTCATGTCTTGTCCCTGTTATGAAACTACTTAATGTAGTTGTAGTTACTGCAGGGCATTCATCATAAGGTAGAGAAAATGGCATAACAATGCGACAAATTGTCGCGCGACAATTTGTCGCATGTTCAATTTCGTTTTTTTGGTTTACATTTCTCCGGAATCAGTTGCAAGGAATAATTCTTATGCAATCCGGGTAAAACAGGGGATATTTTTTATCCCCTTTTGTATGTCAAGAGATGGCCGGTGCTACGAGTAACCGGAGCAAATCGCTTGGTTTGAAATGTACAACAAGGAGTTTGTATGCGTTTGCCACCGTTAGTCAGTCCTGTGGAAGAGCTGAGCAAAGACGAGATCTCGCGCTATAGCCGCCATCTGTTGATTCCTGAAGTGGGTCTTATGGGTCAGCGCCGGCTCAAAAGCAGTAAGGTATTGGCGATTGGGGCAGGAGGATTGGGTTCTCCGGTGTTGTTATACCTGGCTGCAGCAGGGGTGGGCACGATCGGGATCATTGATTTTGATATTGTCGATGAATCCAATCTGCAGCGTCAGATTATTCATGGGCAATCCGATATTGGTCGGTCGAAACCGGAAAGTGCACGTGATGCGATCAATGAATTGAATCCGTACGTCAAGGTTAATCTTCATCGCGAACGGCTTGAGGTAGTCAACGCGCCTGAGATTATTTCGGAGTACGACCTGATAGTTGATGGCACTGATAATTTCGCAACGCGCTATCTGGTGAACGATGCGTGCGTGCTGGCTGGTAAACCCTATGTATGGGGGTCCATTTTCCGGTTTGAAGGTCAGGTGTCTGTATTCTGGGAAAACGCTCCTGGTGGAAAGGGGCTGAATTACCGGGATTTATATCCTGAGCCACCGCCGCCTGAAATGGCACCTTCATGTGCTGAAGGCGGCGTGCTGGGGATTTTATGTGCTTCTATCGGGGCGATGATGGCAACCGAGGCCATTAAGCTCATCACTGGTATCGGTGAAACCATGCTCGGGCGCCTGGCTGTTTATGATGCCCTGGAAATGAGTTATCGCTTTATCCCCCTGCGTCGTGCTCCGAATAGAACTCAGATTGATAAATTGATCGATTATCAGAGATTTTGTAGCGCCAATCATGTTTCAGCTGCTCATACAGATGCCATTCCAGTGATCAGTGCACGTGAACTGAAAGCAATCCAGGAGAACGGTACGGATGTGCAACTTATCGACGTTCGTGGAGTGGAAGAGTGGGACATTGTGCATATCGAAGGTGCAAAACTGATTCCCAAACACCGCATCCTGTCAGAGGAGGTTCTGGCCGCGATGAACAAGGAAGATTTCATCGTGCTGCACTGCAAGATGGGGATGCGTTCGCGTGATGTGCTGCTCGAAATGCAGAAACAGGGTTTCACCAATGTGAAAAGTCTCGATGGCGGGATTCTTGCGTGGATCAGGGAAGTTGACCAGTCGTTGCCGGTTTACTGACAACGGGCCGTCAGTCGGATTATAGAAAAGCAGTCACGATTAACCATAACTTACGGAGATAAAAATCATGCTGACAATTCATACCAGACTTATCAGTGCCATGATTGCACAGGCATCGAATGATCACCCTATCGAAGCCTGCGGCATTATTGCCGGTCCTGCCGGTTCCAATCTGCCCTTGCGCCTGATTCCAATGCGGAATGCTGCGCAGTCTGAGAGTTTTTTTATGTTTGATTCTCAACAGCAGCTGCAGGTATGGAAAGAAATGAACGCACGTCATGAAGAGCCAATCGTCATTTACCACTCGCATACTGCCAGCGAAGCCTATCCGAGCCGCAGTGATGTTGAGCTGGCTGCCGAGCCACAGGCGCATTACATCATTATCCCTTCGTATTCTCCTGACGAGAATGAGGTTCGCAGTTTTCGTATTGTTGATCAGATGGTGATTGAAGAAAGGATACGAATTGTCCAGCAATATCAGCCTGAGCTGGAATTTCAGATGGTGGCCTGATCACGCTGCACTGGGAAGTCAATCATTCATTAAAAATATATTTATCCGGAAGGTACAGCATTTATGTCCGTCACTGTAATTGTTCCAACCATATTGAGATCACTTACCAATCAACAGAAACATATTGATATGGAAGGCAGCCAAGTTTCTGAAGTTATCGATCATATGGATCAGCAATATCCTGGAATCAAGGAAAAACTGGTTGCCAATGGCGACGCTCATCGTTTCATCAACATATACGTCAACGACAATGACATCCGCTTTCAGGATGGTCTGGCGACCAGTTTGCGTGATGGTGATGTATTGACGATTCTGCCTGCGGTAGCAGGAGGCTGAATTTGTTTAGCTGTTGTTTTGTACCCGGGTATTGATCATGATCAAATCACTGAAAGATTGTACAGTTTCGGGGCCTTTCAAAACGCTTCCTTCTTCTGCTGCTGCGATGGGGTTTTCTTTGAGCTATCAGTCTGACCGGTTGGGATTGAAAGTGACTGATGCCGGTAATCATGCTGATCGGGGGATATTTTCCTTTGGTTTCAGTGCACCTCAGGTCAGGCCAATAAATTGTGTCATAACAGGATGGGGAGATTGCGATCAGCCGGGCGCAATCACTGAAAGTATGATGCAGGCAGCTTGCGGCTTGATGTCGGTGCATGGACGTTCAACCGGAACCATCCAGCCGTTCGGACTTCCATATGTTTCAACTGTTACAACTGCATTGGCATTGCAAGGAGGCATGGCAGCAGCACTTGGTAACCTGCGTGGACTGTCTGTCTCAGAAAGCCATATTTCTATGGCGGCTGCAGCTTTGCTCAGTACTTCGCAATACATTGCCGATGCAACAATCACATCGTTATCGGAAAGTCTGCCATTCGGTGATGCCGATTATTCCCCGGCGCCTCCATTCGTATCAGCGGATGGCATTGTTTTTGAGCTTGAAACCCTTAATCCGGATCCATGGCTGATTTTCTGGATGAAACTTGGGATCAGCAGGCCATTGGCCGGCAAGGGGTGGACGGCTTTTCTGCTGCGTTACGCCAAAGCCATTGCACCTATTCCGGATGAACTGGTTCGTGCGGTATCAAAACTGGCGTATACCGATATTTCCCGGCTTTGTGCCGATGCAGGTATGGCGATATGCCGTGTCCGTACGCTCGATGAAAGAGTAGACAACGAACATTTCAAATCAAATTGGCTGAGAGGTCCATGGGTATTCGATTATGCAGCCCCTCAGCCGGATTTTCCGTTGATTCCTGCCAGTGATTCATTGCCATTGAGCGGATTAACCGTAATTGAATCCTGTCGGCGTATTCAAGGGCCGCTGGCAGGGCATTTGCTGGCATTGCTCGGTGCGAAGGTAATTCGTATCGAGCCGCCGGGAGGTGATACGCTGCGTGGGATGCCGCCGGTATCGGAAGGATGTTCTGTGCGGTTTGATGCATTGAATCGGCTTAAGGTCATTCGTGAAATCGATATCAAATCTCCCGGCGGGCAGGAAGAAATCACGGAAATGGTAAGGCATGCCGATGTGTTTCTGCATAATTGGGCGCCCAACAAGGCGCTTGAGTTGGGTCTTGATCATGCTGATCTGCATCGTGTGAATCCTGCACTGATTTATGCATACGCATCTGGCTGGTTCATGAATAACGAAGGAATATCCTCACAATCCCCGTCGCTGCCAGGGACAGATTTCATGGTCCAGGCATATTCAGGTGTTGCACATAAAATTTCACAAGCTTGCGGCACACGGGGCGGAACATTGTTCACGGCTCTGGATGTGCTGGGTGGCATTATTGCCGCACAAGGAATCACCGCTGCTTTGTTGAATCGCCAATTGAGCCATGCGGGGGCAAGGGTGACTTCCTCACTGTTGGGTGCAGCAATATTGTTGTGTAGCGATGATTTTCAGAGCCGGCATGAATTTTTCGACTGTGTTCCGCCTGTTCAGAGTGTGCTCAATCAGGTTTTTGAGACAGAGAAGGGAAAAATTGCGATTGAATGTCTCGATGAAGATACCTTGCAGCGTCTGATTCAGGCATTGGATCTACCTTCTGGAGATGAGAATGAATTATCGCAACGGCTGGATGAATCCTTTTTGAGCAGGACTGCTGCGGAATGGCGGGTCATCCTGCAGCAGGCTGCTGTGCCGGCAGCCATTGTCATGGAAGATCTTAATGATTTGTATGGTGATCCTTGTCTGCAGCCGTATCTTGAGACGGGTTCGTATACCAGAGTCACTTCTCCCTGGAGGTTTCAATGAATCATGCCGGTATTATCGATCTGGTCCCTGCTGAGATTCGCCAGCAGTGGGTAAACGAAGGGATTTATCCCGATAAGTCGCTGTTTGATCTGTTTTGTGAGCATGTGCGGAAAAATCCTGAAAAGCCGGCTGTGGTAACGCTGGATCACACCATAACGTATCAGGAGCTGCTGCACAAAGTCATCTGTCTGGCGAATGGCTTTCGACGTCTGGGCATAGTGGCCGGCGATGTGATTGCTTATCAGCTGACCAATAGCGCCCATCACTGCGCGATTGATCTGGCTGCGGCAGCATTGGGTGCTGTCGTCGCCCCTTTCCCGCCCGGACGGGGGCGCCTTGATATTCAATCGTTATTACAGCGATGTGATGCGCGTGCCATCATCATCGAGCCTTTTTTTCTGCAACAGGATGTATGTGAACTGATCGAATCACTGCGGCCCACATTATTGTCACTACGGATACTGGTGGTGGATGGCGGAACACGAACAGGCTGGCACATGCTGGATGAGTTGTTTCAATCGCGGCCGATTGCTGTCGGAGAGCTGCCTGATGTCGATCCTGATTCGCCAGCACGTTTCCTGATCTCTTCCGGGACCGAATCCAATCCCAAATGGGTTGCTTATTCCCACAATGCCCTGGCAGGCGGGCGTGGTCGTTTCCTGCAGCATATCCATGCATCCAATAGAGATTTTCGTGCATTTTATCTGGTACCACTGGGCACAGCTTTTGGCTCGACAGCGACATTTGGCGTGCTGTCCTGGTTGGGTGGAACCCTGATCATATTGCCGCGATTCGATGTTGGGGCAGTGATTCAGGCAATCGGGCAACTCAGACCAACGCATATTTTTGGTGTGCCGACCATGTTTCAGCGTATTGCGGCTGATCCGGCTCTGGCGCGGACCGATACTTCCAGCCTGATTGCAATCGTTAGTGGAGGTGCAAAAATCGATGAAGCCTCGGTTCTTCGTTGCCGTGAAGCATTCGGATGCAGTTTCATCAATTTGTATGGTTCAGCTGATGGTGTGAATTGCCATACGATGCTGAATGATGATCTGACTACTATTTTGCATACAGGCGGCCGTCCTAATCCCGAAATATGTTCGATCAGAATTGTTGATGATCGGAAAAATGAACTGACGCAGGGGCAAACAGGGGAAATCGCTGCGCGCGGGCCTATCACTCCCATGCAATATGTCAATAATCCTGAACTGGATGCACTATATCGCGATGCTGCTGGCTGGGTGTATACAGGAGACCTTGGGTTTATCGACGAACAGGGGAATCTGGTACTGACTGGCAGGAAAAAGGAAATCATCATTCGTGGGGGTGTCAATATCAGCCCAGCGCAGATTGAAGAGATTGCAGCGTCCCATCCCGCTGTGGTCAGCGCAGCCTGTATTCCGGTAGAAGATGAAGATCTGGGGCATCGTATCTGTTTGTGCCTGGTGATGGGTGAAGGCATAGCGCGACCATCACTGGCTCAGTTTACCCGTTTCCTGTTGGATCGCGGGCTGGAGAAAAACAAACTGCCTGAATATTTGCGCTACTTGAGACAGTTGCCACTCAGTCCGGCAGGGAAAGTTGATAAAAAGCGCTTGATTACTGAACTGGAAAATGTGCAGCTTAAGAGCAATTTTGCGGTAACGGGCAAGGCAGATTCTGCTGCGAGGATAAATTGATGCTGCCTGCATTCAGCGAGATATCCCATACGGAAACGGCCAGGGCACTGGCGCAGAAAGTCAGGAAATTTGTTGATGAAGTAATCATCCCTAATGAATCTCAGCTTTCACAGCCTGGAGAACAGGCATTGCAGTTGCAATCTGATTTAGTGCAGCAAGCCAGGCGGGATGGCCTGTATGGATTGTTCTACCCGCTATCACATGGCGGGAAAATTGCTTCTCTCGAAGATTATCTGCTGGTTGCTGAACAGGAAGGGCGCACAGAATTTTCCCAGGCAATCTTTGCCACTCATACCGCCCTTGATGCGCATATGTTATCGAGATTCGGGAATGAGGTTATCCAACAGCAGTTTCTGCAGCCGATGGTAAACGGGGAAGCATTACCGTGTTACGGCATGACCGAACCCGGACAGAGTGGTTCGATTCCCGGGTTGATCACGACCACTGCGAACCTTTCCAACGCCTGTTGGCATATTAATGGCAGAAAATGGTTTATTTCCAATGCGGATCGTGCCACGTTTATGACAGTACTGGCACGAACAGCCGGCAAAGAAAAGCCGCTCAATCAGGCGCTCTCGATGATCATAGTGCCGGTCGATACGCCGGGTTTCAGAATTGAGCGCCAGCTAATGATGATGGGACATGCCTGCGGCCAGGGAGAAGTTTCTCTGACTGCTGTGAAAGTTCCGGAACATTATCTGATAGGGAGGTGTGGCGGCGGTCTGGAGCTGATGAGTAAACGACTTGGGCTTGGTCGATTGCTGCGTGCGATGAGCTGGATTGGCCTCGCCCGGCGGTGTATGGATTCGATGGGTGAGCGTGTTCATTCAGCTCGGGGGAAACTCGGGCTTCTGGCAGAGAAGCAGCTTGTACGCCAGCATTTCTTCAATACCTATCAGGCTATTGCCAGTGCACGCGAGCTTATTCGTATTGCTGCGCGTGGTGTTGATGCACAGTGCCCTGATGAAATAGCGATCAATGTTGCCAAAATGGCTGCTTCAAGAGCCTTGTGCACTGCTGCCGACAGTGCAATGCAGTTGTATGGAGCAGAAGGGCTGAGTGACTTGACACCGCTTTATGGCATTCATCGTATTGCACGGACTTCTCGTATTCTGGATGGCAACGATGAATCATTGATCAGCTCAGTGGGGCGTCGCCTGATCAGTCACTATGAGCATCACGCAGTTTATCCATTCGAATCCTGATTTTCACAAAATCGAACACTTTTCAGATCCAGAGGATATTTCTATGTCGGTTGACCACAGGCAGTTACCACGATCCGCGATAGCTGGCGGTTTATTGCAAATGGTTCTGGTATTCGCCATGACATTGCCGATGCTTATTTTATACACCATCAGTACGCTGGGGCCGCTGCTCAGTCGCGATCTCGGTTTTGAGCCAGTCGCCATTGGTTATCTGGTCATGAGCTCATTTGGTCTGGCAGCTGTTCTATCCCTTCGAGCTGGTGCAATTGTCGATTACATTGGCGCGCGAACTGCACTGATTGTACTTTTTTGTGCTGTTGCTGTTACTTTTGCGTTGATTTCGATGACAAACGCCTTCTTCAGTCTGGTTATGGCAACGACGATCTGTGGTATCGCGCAGGCCCTGTCGAATCCGGTGACTAATCTGCTGATTGCGCAACAGATTCAACCGGAACAAAGAGCACGGGTGGTCGGATTGAAGCAGTCTGGTGTTCAGCTGGCTGCACTTCTGGCGGGATTGGTATTGCCTGCTGTTGCATTTCAGTACGGCTGGCGTATCGCATTCGGTGCTATCGTGCCGGCCGCTGTACTGTTCGGTTTTGCAGCATGGTTCGTGGCACCTGCATGGCATGTCAGAAGAAACAGAAAACTGATCTTTGCGCGCCCGAACATGCTGCTGTCGCGGTTGATGGTAATCCAGTTTAGTGTTGGCCTGGCTTTGTCCGCGTTTGTGACGTTTCTGCCGACTTTTGCCACGTTGCAGGAGATGCCGCTTGCGCAGGCAGGTAAGTTGATCGCTGTATTCGGTATCACCGGAATGCTGTCACGAATCATGCTGACGCCACTGGGTGATAAGCTCAGTGATGAATCCTATTTGCTGTTTGCGCTGATTACCATTGCTGCCGGTGCAATTATCCTAACGATGCAGGCTGAGCCTGGTCATCACGGCTATCTGTGGGCCGGAGCAATCGGAATGGGTATGTCTGCGGTTGCAACCAATGCAATTGCGATGAGTATGCTGATCAGGGATCCCTCCTTCGGACAAGTGACCGAAGCTTCCGGCTATGTTTCATTTGCATTCTTCTCCGGATTTGCATTGGGCCCACCACTTTATGGGCAGTTGTTCAGTCAGACTGGCAGTGTATCGCTGGCGTGGAGTCTGCTGATCTGTGTGCTGGGTGTAGCTTGCGTGATGGCGTTGCGGCTGACTGTTGTTCGCAAGCACTATTCTCATGTATCGACTTGAGTACCACAAGCCGGCAGCGCTGGTTAACCTGTATTTTGAAGAAATTCGAGAACGTGATGAATAAACAGATCGGGTGCGGTTCGCGTAGCACTGTGCTGCTGACCGGCAATAATACCAATCTGACAATCGGGCAAACCCCGTTGCAACTTTTCTGCAGTTACGAAACGGCGCGGGTGGCTATTCCCGCCTACCAGCAGGAGTACCGGGGAGTGCATGGCCTGGAATCGTTGTGGTGTGAACTGGTAACGATCAATGCTTTTCAGTTCGCGCAGTATGGTATGGGCGGCAGCAAGCCGTATCGCCCAGTTGGATCCGGCTTGCAATGCAACCAGTTCCGGGTTTGGAGTTTTCAACAAATCACGAAAAAACATCAATAGTGTCTCTTCACGCGCATTTTTTTCCAGCAGAACCTGCATACGAGCTTCAAAAGTGGTTGACCAGTTGCTGCCAGCCAATGAAATGGCTGGTTCATACAGAATGAGATTCCTGATGTTTGTCGTCAGAAGTGAAGCTTCCAGTGCACAAAGTCCGCCAAAAGAATGACCAAGCAGAGTGACACGGCCGCCAATGGCATCGCTGACAGCGGCAATATCTTCACTTTCACGTTCCAGCGTATAGCTGGTGGAATCGCCGCTACAGCCGCGGCCGCGCCGATCCATAGTCCATACGGTGTAATGCTGCTGCAGGCCGGCAAGTACGGATACCCAGGCTGAGTGATTGCCAGTTGTGCCATGTATCAGTAGCAGAGGATCACCGCTGCCTTGCCGCCAGCAGGCGATAGGTGTGCCATCCCGGGATGTAATGCGTTCCATCATGATGCGTATTTTTAAATTGAGAAATCAGTTACATCAAAAAATTTCAACAGGATTATGTTACTAAACAAAGTGATTTTCCAGAAGCAGTCAGATTATTTTCTGTTCATCACATCGTTGCTAAGTGCGGTTTTAAGAATCCTGGTTCATTACTGTTTTCTGTTTGTCTATCTGTTCATGAGCGGTATTTCTGCTGCCAGTGCCGAGCAGCCGCTGGGACAGATCAATCAATATTTGCGTGTGAATGGTGAATTACTGGGCAGTTATGAAGCCTGGAATTATTTCCGTCCTGCATTGGGAGGCAACAACAGCTACGATTTATGGGTGGTTCGTTCCCGGCTGGGGCTGACATTTTCCAGTGATTATGCGGATGGTTTTATGCAGGGGCAGTACAGCGGTCTTTATGGATTGCCGGATGATGCGATTCCGTCCTCGGGAGGTGCACTGGGATTGGGAGGAGGTTATTTTCTGGCGAATCGTACTACTGGAGCGAGTAATGTTTTTCTAAAGCAAGGCTATCTTAATTTTAAATTTAATAAGCTGGGATTGCCGGGAGGAGCTGTAAAAGTTGGTCGTTTCGAACTGGCTGATGGGATGGAGTATCGATCGGGTGTCGCCAAATTCGATGCACTTAAAAAAAGACGGATTGCAGAACGGATGGTGGGCGGATTTAATGCAATTTATGTCGGGCGTACTTTCAATGGATTTTCAGCCGTATATGATCAGCCCGGATTCAATGTAACGGTAAGCGGGGTACGTCCAACCCAGGGTAATCTTACCGTTCAGGGACAAAAGGAAATCAGCGATATCAATATAGTGTATGCGGCACTGACCAGCAAGAAGGATAGTGTATTGGCGGGAACCGAGGGGCGCTTGTATTACCTGAATTACCGTGATCAGCGTGTATCGCAGGTGGTCGATAATCGTCCATTGTCAGCAAGGCCGCAGCTGAATGATGAGAAACTCAATATTCATACCATTGGTGCGCATTTGTTATCACTGCAGTCGTTTGGTTCTGGCAGTTTCGATGCGTTATTGATGGGCGCCTACCAGTTTGGTCGCTGGACCAATTTATCGCACCGGGCCTGGGCACTGGATGCAGAGGTTGGCTATCAATGGAACAAATTGCCGTTCAGACCCTGGGTGCGTGCGGTTTATTACCGCAGTTCCGGCGATGATGATGCACAGGACGGGCAGCATCGAACTTTTTTTTCAGCTGTACCCAGCGGGCGCTTGTATGCCAAATTTCCGTTTTACAACCAGATGAATATTCAGGATATTTTTCTTGAGTTCATTGTATTTCCCACCGAAAAATCACAGTTCAACATTAATCTGCATCAGTTGTCGCTGGCCAATGTGAATGATCTGCTTTATACCGGGCTGGGCGCGTCTCTTAAGTCCGGTGCCTTTGGTTATTCCGGTAATGCCACACGCGGACATAAGGAGATAGGGCAATTGGTTGATATCGCATTGATATATAACTTTAACAAACATGCTATGTCGCGGTTTTATTACGGCCATGCTTTGGGTGGTAGTGCGATGAAAAGCATTTATCCGGGTAAAAGTAATGCCAGCATTTTTCTGGCTGAGTTCAGTCTGTTTTTTTGAGTGAGACAAATGGAATCTTCCGTATTTGTTGAAGAAAATAAGCTGTTAAGTGCGGGTGAGATCATGAACGCGCTGGAGCAGATGTTCCGCCGCATGGAGATGATCGATACATTCTGCGATCAGGATTTTCCACTTTATTCTTCGGGAGGTAACAGCAACTGGTCTGTTTCTTCAGGAGGTTCCTGGATGGGTGGTTTCTGGGTAGCGTGCTGGTGGTTGCGGGCAAAAATTACCGGATCAGCCAAAGATCAGCAGAAAGCCGGCAAATTTTGTCGGAAGCTGGCCGGGAAATTAACTCTGGATTCAGGATATCGCAGCATGATTTTCTGGCATGGCGCTGCACTGGGGAATGTCTGGTTGCATGATGGACAGGCGCGCAAACTGGCTGATACATCTATTGCTGCGCTGGCACATGGTTTCAATTCTCGGTTGAATTGCATCCCTTTAGGTACGGCGATGGGAGAATTGGTGACGGGAAGCTATTCAGTTTCCATCGATAATTTCGCTTCTCTGATTCAATTGCTTTGCTCCAGCCCGGAAAAACATTACCACCATATTGCACAGCGCCATACGGAAACATTGCTGGCTGCATGCCAGGGAGATCAGGGAGCATTTTATGCGGAGGCCGGTTTTGATGGCTATAAATTTCTGGCAAAAGGCCGTGCAGGCGCCTGGTCACGTGGTCAGGCCTGGGCCATGCTCGGATTGAGTAGAGCAGCCGCTCAATGGGGAGAGCCTTATTTGAGTCTGACCAGAGAAGCTTGTACGTATTGGCGTGATATGCACAAGGGTCATTTGCCATGCAATCGCCTGGGCCAGGCAGAAGATGTTAAAGATCCTTCGGCAGCGGTGATTGCATCGCTTGCGATGTTGTCTTTGGCGCGTTTGCTGCCTGATGAGACATTCTGGTGTGAATATGCTCATCAGCAGCTCAGTACCGTGCTCTACAGTTCTTATTTCACTGTAATCAATGCGGATTCAGCGGGTCACGCAGCATATCAGGATAGATCATCCGGTCTGTTTTCTGGATGTTGTTATCGTACGAGGCAAAACATAGAGGAGATGGTCGAATCGGTATGGGGAAATTTTTTCCTGATGGCTACGCTTGCGGTGTTGGCAGATCTTATCGATCCCTGTGACTGTTGAAAATACCCATTATCAATCAAGGATATAAAATGAGAATACAGAATTTTATCAATGTTTTTCACGGTTTTATGCAGTATGTTCGTTGTTTACCGGTTGCGATGACGATGCTGATATTGTTTCCTGTACAGGCGTATGCACAGGAAACTGGAGCTCCATCTCTATTACTGCATGCAGCGCGGGTTTTCGACGGAAATGAAATGCATACCGGTTTGTCGGTGCTGGTAAAAGATGGGCGCATTGCAAGGATCGGGCCGCGTCATTCATTCAAGGTGGGAGATGCATCGACTGATATTGATCTAGGTGATGCAATCTTATTACCAGGATTTATCGAATTACACGCGCACTTGACCTTCCAGAAAGTACCGGCTGATATTGTATTGAGGCATGGGGTAACTACGGTGCGGGATGTGGGCGGGGCTGTGCACCAGCCTTATGGGGGAGATGGCAGTTTGCGTCTGCTCACTTCGGGGCAGATTATCACCGCGCCGCATGGATACCCGATCGTTACGATGGGCGCCAAGGATTTGGCGATTCCTGTTGCCAGCGAAGCAGAAGCACGGGATGCTGTACGTCATCTGATTGGTGAGGGTGCAGTGGTTATTAAGATTGCACTTGATGCGCCCTGGTCTTCACATCATGGTCACGCACATCATGATACTGCGCATACCGTACCAGCTAATTCTCATCATCATGCACATGGCGTTTCACATGACCAGTCGGCATGGCCTATGTTGTCGGAGCCCATTGTCAGGGCTATAGTTGATGAAGCCCACCGGCATCAGCGTAAGGTATCGGCTCATGTGGCGGAGTCATCGGGTGTGCAGATAGCGTTGAATGCCGGAGTCGATGAGTGGGCGCACATGCCTTGTGATCTGATTCCTGAGTCATTGCTGAAACAAGCCAGAGCACAGAATGTTACGATCATCAGCACGCTCGATACGCTCTCAAAATGTAGCGGGATTGCGCACAATGCAGCAGTCTGGGCAGAACTCGGTGGGGAATTGCTGTATGGAGCGGAAATTGCTCACCCCGACATTCCCTGGGGGATCGATGCACAAGAGTTGATGTATCTGATGCATCTGGCAAAAATGAAGCTGCCGGATGTATTGCGGGCAGCCACAGCAAAAGCCGGTCAGTATTTGGGCATTCCTCTGCTGGGGACAATACAACCTGGTGCCCCGGCTGATTTGATTGCAATTCGCGGTAACCTCGAGCAACAGCTGAAACGGTTGGAACATCCTGATCTCGTCATTTCCGGCGGACGCATTGTCGTCAATCATTTCGGCTCATTGCCCTAATATACTTCCGAATATATGTATAGCTGTCACCTGCGCCGGATCTGATGAAGGAAGATTATCCCTGATAATGTAGATGGGTAATCTGTGGCTTTCTAACTCAGCATGTCACACTGGCTTTCCACACAAAGACGGGCTGCCGTTTGCGGCATTATGAGTCCTTTCTGCTTTCGAACAGATAAAACTTGGCGACGAAATGAAATGAGATAGTCGTCTATAAACTGTAATCAATCTATTTGAACTTTACTATATACGCATGTTTTGAATAAAGGTGACAAAGGTGTCATCAGTCCTTTGGATCAGTTGCGGTGAGAACAGCGAGTGAATGGTTGAGAATCATCAAACGGTGATTATTGGATCTGTTCCGTTTTGAAAGTGATGCTGATTCAGTGATTTCAAAGGATGGGTGGAGTTACCGGATGGGTATTTACGGTAACTCCGGCGGATATTGGCGGCTGGATCAGGACATCCTGTTCAGATCAGAGTCCGGCCAGAACTTTTGCAACGGTTTCGCCCATCAGAGAAGGAGTCGGGCAGATGGTGACGCCCAGTTCTTTCAGTCTTTCTACTTTTTCTGCTGCGCTTTCACCGGCTGAAGAGATGATTGCTCCGGCGTGTCCCATCCGTCTTCCGGGAGGTGCAGTCAGGCCGGCAATGTAGGCA
>JACTML010000007.1 GCA_014584635.1 Nitrosomonas eutropha
GCTAAACAGTAGAAAACAAAATTAGTATTCTCAGTGAAATTATTTTCATGAGAAAATTTTAAAGTGGATGAGTGAGGGTGTTCTGATTCGCCGGATGTGGTTCAGTTTAGATTTGGATTTCTGATTAGTGTGTTGTTTTGTAGCTGGAAAATTGCGGATTCTTTTTTAGGGGAGATTTGGAAATGAAAAAAATAAATCCTGATCGTTTTGTAAAAGGTGTTTTTGTGCTGTTTTTAGCTGGTGTTGTTTCCGGTTGCGGTAATCAATCAGAAGAGTCAGCTAAGCAAAATCAACCCAAGATAGCAGTGGAAACGACGCAAGATAATGAGGCTGCAGTTGAGCCAGAATCAGCTGAAACCGGAGAAACCACAGAAGAGTCGCTGGA
Source organism: Nitrosomonas eutropha (assembly GCA_014584635.1). Taxonomy (GTDB): domain Bacteria; phylum Pseudomonadota; class Gammaproteobacteria; order Burkholderiales; family Nitrosomonadaceae; genus Nitrosomonas; species Nitrosomonas eutropha_B. Next base: position 386 of record JACTML010000007.1, read on the forward strand.
ATCCATATTGGCGAAGGCAGATGAAATTATTCAGCGAACCGGATCTGCTATTGATGCTGCGGGTGATGATGCGAAGCATGAGCTGGAAGAAGCAGCGGACAATGTTGTTGAAAAGGCAGATGCTATTTTGGGCGAAGCTCCTAAAACAGATGAGGCGGCAAAAGAAACTGCCAATGATGGATTGGAGGTTGTCAAAACTACGCCAGATTTGATTCGTAAGATTCAGCAGGCGCTTAAAGATGCAGGTTTAAACCCGGGAACGGCGGATGGCATGATGGGGCCCCGCACTCAAAATGCACTGGCGAATTTCCAGAAGCAACGTAATTTGGCTGAAGGAAAAATAACCCGGGAAACATTACAAGAATTAGGAATTACTTTCTGAATATCTTTCTGCAAATGGTGGTTTTACCGGAAATTTACAAGTCTGTTCCGATTATAGAATCCAGTGATGTGTGATGTAATCGCTACGTGATTTTGCTGATGAATCATTTTTGTAAAAATATGAAGAAATCAGGTGCTCCTGTTCAGTGTTGCTAAATAGAATTCTTCTTGGGAACTGTGTAGAATTCCTGCTATTTTGTTATCTATTTCTGAGAGATATTTTTTGTGGCATTTCTTGTTCAAAAATATGGTGGTACCTCGGTAGGCAGTGTTGATCGCATTAAACAGGTCGCCCGCCGAGTAGCTGAATTTCGGGAACAGGGGCACGAGCTGGTGATTGTTGTATCTGCCATGAGTGGAGAAACAAATCGCCTGATTTCTTTAGCAAAAGAGATTCAGGATAGCCCGAATCCTCGTGAACTGGATGTTATTCTGGCTACAGGTGAGCAGGTTACAATCGGGTTGCTGGCAATGGCATTGTGTGAGCTGGGCATCAAGGCAAAAAGCTATACCGGTCCTCAGGTCAGTATTACAACGAACAGTGCGCATACCAAAGCCAGAATCCTGAAAATTGACGAAGATCGGATTCGTACAGATCTGGCTGCTGGCAACGTGATTATTGTAGCTGGATTCCAGGGCAGGGATGAAGCAGGAGATATCACCACACTTGGACGAGGTGGGTCAGATACGACCGCAGTTGCGCTTGCTGCAGCGCTTAAAGCAGATGAGTGTCAGATCTATACAGATGTTAACGGGATTTATACTACAGATCCGCGTGTAGTACCGGAGGCTCGAAAACTGGATACCATCACTTTCGAGGAAATGCTTGAGATGGCCAGTCTGGGTTCCAAGGTGCTGCAGATACGTTCAGTGGAATTTGCCGGGAAGTACAAGGTCAGGCTCAGGGTTCTCTCCAGCTTTGAAGAAGGCGAAGGTACACTGATTACGTTTGAGGAAGATAGCAAGATGGAACAGCCCATAATCTCAGGAATTGCATTTAATCGTGACGAATCGAAGATTACAGTGGTCGGTGTACCGGATCATCCTGGTATTGCTTATCAGATACTGGGCCCGGTCGCGGATGCCAATATTGATGTGGATATGATTATCCAGAATATAGGGCGTGACGGTACTACTGATTTTTCGTTTACGGTTAACCGGAATGAATTTGCTAAAACGATGGCTATCCTGAAAGAGCAGGTGTTGCCGCATGTCGGTGCGCGCGAAGTAATTGGCGGAGAAAAGATTGCCAAGATTTCAGTAATTGGTGTGGGAATGCGCTCCTATGCAGGTATAGCCAGCAAGATGTTTCGCATCCTTGCTGAAGAGGGTATTAATATTCGCATGATTGCGACTTCAGAAATCAAAATTTCTGTCGTAGTAGATGAGAAATACATGGAATTAGCTGTCCGGGTCTTGCATAAAGCTTTTGATCTGGATCAGACGAACAACATTGATGTAAAAACGTGTTAACATTGGCGACTCTTTAAATCACGAGTCCTCGTGAGAAGCAATAAGAAACAATATTTACGGAGAGATGGCCGAGTGGTCGAAGGCGCTCCCCTGCTAAGGGAGTATAGGCTCAAAAAGCTTATCGAGGGTTCGAATCCCTCTCTCTCCGCCAAAATTGTATAAATACCTCCTTTCGAAATTTTTCTTGCTCCTTGGAAATCCGTGTACCCATGCGCTATGAAATAGTCCGCATAGCTGTCGCTCGCCAAGTTATATTCCTTTAACGAAATAGAAGATGTCTGCAACAGTTTTGGTGGTGGAGGATGAGCCGGCAATTCAGGAGTTGCTTGCCTATAATCTGCGCGGTGCGGGCTATAGTGTTGTATGTGTAGGCAGCGCGGAGCAGGCAATGGTAAGGGTTAATGAAATGTTGCCCGATTTGATATTGCTGGACTGGATGCTCCCGGGCAAAAACGGTATCGAATTTATACGGTTATTACGGCAAGATCCGCGTACCAGATCGATTCCCGTAATTATGCTGACGGCCAGAGTGGAGGAGGATGATAAAATATCCGGATTGGGA
>JACTML010000141.1 GCA_014584635.1 Nitrosomonas eutropha
ATGACGGAATTCTGATCAAGGAAAATCATATTATTGCGGCTGGCAGTATTGAATCTGCTTTACGCAAGGCTGCCGAAATTGCTCCTGCCGGAGTATTTATCCAGATTGAGGTGGAAACCCGGGATGAGCTTGCGCAGGCACTGTCTGCTGGAGCACGCATGGTTCTGCTGGATAATTTTGATCTACCCGGTTTGCGGGATGCTGTCAGGTATAACCGGCAATTTCCAGGTGAACCGGCCATACTTGAGGCTTCCGGCAATGTTACGCTTGCCACTGTACGGGCGATTGCTGAAACGGGCGTGGATCGTATCTCCATCGGCAGTCTGACCAAGGATATACGGGCAGCAGATTTATCGATGCGTTTTTATGACAGAGCTTCCGATTAACTTGGAAAGCACGAATCCATTACGCGCAGTTCTGCAAAATGATATTCCGCAGCGTATTCAATTTGCCGTGAAAAAAGTGTTCAGCGCCGGGGATAACGGTAACGGGCAGTGTTTGTGGCGTGGCCCAGTTCAATATGCTTTGTAATGGCACGACGGTATCCTGATCCCCCTGGATGATCACAATATTCTCGGCGCAATTGATTACAGGGGGCGCCTGCAGACGTTCAACGGCAGGAGCAACCAGTATCAGCTTGTGCGGATGAAGTTGTTGCGCGACATGCGCCTGCACACCCCCTCCAAATGAAAATCCGGCCAGTATGAGTGGCAAAGGCTCCGTCCCGGTGTCGTAACGTTCCCGAACAGACTGTGTAACAGCAAGCACATCCTCGATTTCTCCTTTTCCCTTTGCATAACTGCCTTCGCTTTCACCTACCCCGCGAAAATTGAATTTTGTCGTGATGTAGCGCTGCTCAACGAATGCTCTGGCAAGGATATAAACGATCTTGTTATCCATACTGCCTTTGTAAAGCGGATGCGGATGAGCAATGACTGCGATTCCCCGTGGTGAATCGTCCGGCAGTGTAACAACAGTTTCCAGCCTGCCGACCGGGCCGTTAACGGAAAACTTCTGTTCATTTGGCATAAAGACTGAATCCTGATCTGCTGATGAGACGAGTAATTATAGGTGTTTTATGGCCAGGTCAGGATGGTGCTCTCATCAGGCAGGCGTGCGGTGCCGATGTCTGGACCTGCAAACTCCCAGTACAGCGGCACGCTGTAGAGTGCCTCTTCCATCGCCGGATTGCTCAGCCTGAATTACTGCTGCAGGAAATGAATGCGCGACATGATCAATACGGTAAAGAGTGGACACGACACGATCTATCGCATCTCGGCGAGGAACAATCGCTTGCGGGTGGCGCGATTTCAGTTAAAAGCTGCCAACAGCGGCAAGGCTTATCTGTTTCCTTCGATTACCCGGAGCTGCTGCGACAATTTGTCACATTCCTTTCCCTTGCTGGAATCGGCAAAATCCACGTTCGATTACACATCAGAATGGGAGATTCAGGATGGTTATGAAATATTATTTCAACCCATTGACATATGTTGTGGCTGCTGCATTATCTTTTTTTGCTGTGCAGCAGGCATTGGCACAAACTACCTTGAATGAAGTTGTTGTTAAAACCGGCAAGATTCGTGATGCAGCTACGTCAGCTGAAGTTGGGTCAGCTGAAATTGCGGCTCAGCACGCTGTTACCCGTGATACGGCTTCTCTGTTGCAGGATATTCCAGGCGTGCATCTTTATGGTGCAGGGGGTGTTTCCAGTCTGCCGGTGATTCATGGTCTGGCGGATGATCGTTTGCGTATCACGATTGATGGTATGGATTTTATTTCTTCCTGTGCCAATCATATGAATCCGCCGCTGTCCTATCTTGATCCGGGTAATGTTGCGAAAATAAAGGTATATGCCGGCATCTCGCCAGTCAGTGTGGGGGGAGACAGCATTGGCGGTACGATTGTTGCGGAAACGGCTGCACCACAATTTGCTGCGCCCGGCCAGCGCTCACTGATCAAAGGTGAAGTCGGCTCTTTCTACCGCAGCAACAACAATGCCATTGGCGGGAATCTGTCTGCAACACTGGCCAATGAATTTTTCAGCATCAATTATTCAGGGGCGATTACCACGGCGGATAACTACAAAGCCGGCGGCAATTTCAAAACAACTACCGCAACCGGGCGGCCCGGGCATACGCTTCCGCTGGACGAAGTGGGTTCCACTGCCTATAAAAGTCTGACACATACCGTGGGTATTGCGCTGCGGGCGGACAATCATCTGCTGGAAGCAAAGCTGGGGTACCAAAATGTACCGTACCAGTTTTATCCCAATCAGCGTATGGATATGCTGGATAACGAACAGAAGCGGATAAACGTGCGCTATCTTGGCCAGTACAACTGGGGAACGTTTGATAGTCGTGTTTACTATGAGGCAGTCGATCACTACATGAACTTTGGTGATGACAAACAGCTTGTCTACGGTACGGCGGTCAATGGTATGCCGATGTACAGCCGCGGCCGCACACTGGGTTTCAATCTGAAGAGTGATGTTGAACTGACTCGTGATGATCTGCTGCGTGTCGGTGCACTGTATCAGCACTACACCCTGCGTGACTGGTGGCCTCCATCCGGGACAGGTGCCATGTCACCTCTGGATTTTGAGAATATCAATCATGGCAAGCGTGATCGGCTGGGATTCTTTGCTGAATGGGAACGGTATTTCAATCCACAATGGACCACGTTGTTGGGTGCTCGTTACGAGCATCTGGAAACGGATGCGGACAATGTTCATGGCTACGGGAACATGATGGGTAATCAGATTCCTGATTCGGCTGCCTTTAATGCGCATGGCCATAAACG
>JACTML010000230.1 GCA_014584635.1 Nitrosomonas eutropha
TTAGCGCTTTCATCAAGCTGCTTTGCAATTTTTTCAGCATCGTCAGAAAAAAGCGTGGCTGGGGGTGGACTGATTTTCAGGTCAGGTGTCATTTTGTGATCTCCGGATGTTGTCGATAGCAGGTGTTGATAATAAATGGCTGCCCGGTTTGATTGCCGGACGGCAAGCTTGTCGTTATTGTCGCTGGCGGTACAGCAGCACCGAAACTGGCAGGCGGTAAGCGCCACGGTATTGTTTCAAGGCCTCGCCACATTCGCGGGCGAGTGCTTTACCAACCATTTGCTGATTTTTTGGCAGCCGGGCACAGCGATACGCCAGGCGTGAACGCCACAAAGCATCTTCCGGGCGACGATCATCTCTTTTCGGATCATCGCGTTCCGCCTGATCGGATAGCAACAACAGGTTGTAGATAAAACCGGTAGATAAACCACCTGCTTCACTGATTAACTGTTCCAGCGCATCACGGCGTTTTTCCATGAGTATTTGCCATTCAGCCCAACCAACAGTCACACCCCACAGATTGACCGCATTCTTTATGACATTCTTTCCATCATGCTGCTTGGCGTTGTGCAGTCCGGTTTCAGCTGCAACAGCGAGCTGGCGTGCCGGTACTTTCGGTTGTGTCATGACAGCACCGAGTGAGAAGGTAATGTCATCACGCACAACATAGCGGGCAAATGCCTTGCGCATGGCACCTGCCAGCTCAAGCGTGGATTCCCAAGGACCAATCAGAAAAAAATCATCTCCCCCGGCAAATACCGTGTACGTGTTGCGAAAGCGGCCATTCTCGCCATAAGCGCAATACCACGGCAGCCACAGCGAAAAAAAAGCATTGACTTGGCGTGAAAGTGAAGCCCAGCGAGCAAAAGTGGGTTCTTCCAATCCGTTCTGGAACAGCGCGCCGAGATTATCGATATCACCTTTCAGCGTGACCAGTGCAATTTCACCCAGCCATTTATCGTTTTCCTGTAAGCGGCGATTTTCACAGGCAATGTGATGCAGTGTCTTGATCGGGTGCAGATGGTCAAATCCGGCCTCATCTTCCCAGCGGCCGTATTTATCAGAAAGTTGCTGATCAAAGTTATCGAATACCGGCACATAACTGTTGATGAAACGCCGGGCATAACCATGAAAGCAGGTGCCATTTTTATCAGGCCGATCAAAATCCCAGGCACGTACCAGTTCTCCCTGTTCGGCCAGTTTGCCGTAATGCCCGGAAGCATCTGCTTCATCGACAAATATCAGGCGATAACCGAAGTAATCCAGGTCAAGTGATGTTCTGAAACTGTCAGCTGTATTCAATACCAGCAACCGTGCTTTTTTGGTGAGCGCCTCGCCAATGGAGATCTGGTCGCGTGACAATGCACAGGAGGCTGGTTTCTCTCCCTTGGCAACGCGATCAGCCGGGTATCGGCCGTGATAACCACAAGGTCCATCGGCAAAGGATGATTCGCGCACGGCAGCAGTGTCGCCACACAGATCAAAACGCCGATGCTTGGCAATATCAAGTTCGGCAAACAATCGCTGCGTGAGCGCCTTGAAACGCTTGCTGATCAGATCGTTGCAACTGGCAGGGGTAGCGGCAATGCCCACGCCAATCTCGCCATAAGTATGTTGCAGACACCATTGATCAAAACTGTGTCGGCAGGTTGCTACTGCTTCGTGCGCTGCAGGTGTATTGGGTGCAACGATCAGGAATTTACCGGCTGCATTGATAATCTGGCTGGTTGACGGCAATTGCAGCGTTTCCAGTAATTTGAGTGCCGCCATTTCCGCCAGCAATGCCACCTGAAAAGAGCGCCCGCGTAACAGCTTGTGGGCGTGTTTTTGGGTTTGTGCGCCCTGTGCAAAAATAAAATTCTGGATGCCGAAAAAATCTCCCTGGATTAACAGCAACTTTTGTTCATCCCAGTCAGGACGTTCCGGGTTGCGCAGTTTTGCCAGTGCATCCGCACCGGTGTTGCCGGTTTCCTCATGCCAGCGCCACAAGGCAGCAGCCAGTGCGGCTACCGCCTTGCTGTGATCGTAGAGGGAAACATCCGGTACCACGCCCCGATTGGTTGCCGAAGGAATCGCCTGGGTAAAGGTGAGCCAGGCAGAATCGAAATGATCCAGCCATAACGGCCAGTTATTGCGGTGTGACTTTGGGATGGATTTCAGCGCTTGCAAAAATTGTTCCCACAGTGCGGCATACTCGGCTTGTGCCGCTTTATCTTCGTTGGGCTCAATGACAGCACGTTTGTCAGGAAAAATAGCCTCTGGCCCAAGTGCCCGCAAAGGGTAGGCATGCTTGAGCTGGCCGGCTGGAGCTTGTGCGTTGATTTTGATCTGCTCAAACAAACTCATCATCCGCGCCTGAAAGCGGTTTTTATGCTGCGGCGTTTCTCCTTCAGCATCAGCGTTGTATTCATCAAATTTTGTACGCTCGAAGCCTGAAGCAGCCCGGTCAGCGGTGGCAATGATCCATTGCAATAATGTGTCCGGCTTATGGTGTGCTGCTGCGGCATTGGCCATGCTGTCGGTAATATCAGCACCGCTGGTACGGCCGGAGAAAGGGGAAACATCACCGCGTAGAAGATCGGGCGCAAACTTTTCTACGATGTCCCACATCCCGCCGGTGTGAGCAGCGTGCGAATATTTATAAAGCGTGGTTAGCGCAGCGAGATCACCGTTAACCGGCAGGCCAGTTCTTTCGTGAAATTTGCCCAGATCATGTAATAAAGCAGCAAATGCAACACGACAGGATGATTGCAGAAATGACATATCAAAATTATTCCGGTAAACAAA
>JACTML010000025.1 GCA_014584635.1 Nitrosomonas eutropha
GACCATGAGCAAGCCGGAAAAGCCGAACCGGATGATGATATCTGCCACAATTACCACAAACGCGCCGGTTGGACCGCCAATCTGCGTGCGTGAACCACCCAGAGCCGAAATGATGAATCCGGCTGCAATCGCCGTGTAAATGCCCGATTGCGGTGTGGCGCCCGAAGCAATGCCAAAAGCCATCGCCAATGGCAAGGCGACCAGACCGACTGTCAATCCGGCGATCAGATCAGCCAGGAAATCCTGTGTGGAATAATTACGCAGGCATAAAACCAGTTTGGGCAGCCACTTGTTGCTGTCAGCAATATACCGGTTCACTGTTTTGCAGATTCCGTGTTATCCATTTGTTCGAACTCCTGAAGCATCGTTACAGATTCCTCAATATGCGCCTGAAAATAACTGCGCATGATATCCAGGACCTCTATCAGAAGCGGATCGCGTACCGTATAAAAGACCTGATTACCCTCCTTGCGGCTGATAACAATATGCCTGGTGCGTAAAACGGCAAGATGCTGCGAGACATTTGCCTGTTCCAGCGCCAGTTTTTCAATAATGGCACCGGCGGATAATTCACCTTCACGTAATGTTTCCACGATAGCGATGCGTGTTGGATGTGCCAGTGCCTGAAAAATACCAGCCTTGAATTGTCGTAGTGTTTCTGACATAAGTTGACTTGTTTTGCGGAAACATCTGAAAACCGGCGGCACCATCTTCTCGCATTGAGAATCGCCTCTAAATATGTGTTTGCCGCAATAATCCCTGTTTTTTCGCCAGTTTTTACCTTGAATTGGCTCTGTTATGAATATTTTCAGCTGTTTCCGGAAAGAATTAGAAAACACATTATAGTATTAAATTTCTATATTCGAAATATGGAATATATTTGTGCAGTTTTTTGTATTTCAATTAGCACAATTAAATTCAAGGCATTGATAAATAATAAAAATGTGGGAACGTAATCAAATTCACGTTGACAGATTAGTCTGTGGCGAATATCCCGGTGAGATATTGAACGAACTTCAATGGTAGTGACCCGGCTATCAAATGTTCCAATCGCGGCAGGTCTGTATTCTTTCTCTGTCAATCGTCTGAATACTGGTGCTGCCGGTCAGTGCCATGGTCATTTCCAGTTCATCGCGTAGCAGGCGGATAACATGCGCTACGCCCAGTGCCCCTGCTGTGGCCAGTCCCCAGATATAGGGACGGCCAACCATGACAGCATCTGCACCCAGTGCGAGGGCTTTGTAGATATCGCGTCCATTGCGAATGCCGCTGTCACAGAGAATGACGCCTCGATTCGCAACGGCGCTGACGATTTGCGGCAAGCAGGCAAGGCTGGCCGGGGCACCATCCAGTACTCGTCCGCCGTGGTTGGAAACCACCACGCCATCGCATCCCAGGTCGATTGCCCGTCTGGCGTCTTCAGGGTGCAATATGCCTTTGACCAGCAAAGGGAGCGCGGTTTGTTCCCGCAACCAAGCCAGATCTTCCCAGCGGGGGGCTTGTGTCATCCAGCCGTCAAATACTTGGCTGTGCTGGGGAGTCAGTGGCGGGAAGGGCGCAGGCGTTTCCAGATTCACCGAATGAATCGCAGCGGGTAATTGCAGGGTGGCCTGTTTGACTGGCGCATCGACTGTAAACACGATGACCTGATAGCCTGCCGCAATAGCGCGGCGTAACAGTTTCAAGGTGCGCTCGCGGTTTTCCTGCCAGTACAATTGAAACCATAGCGGCTGCCCGGCAGCGCTGATAATTTCTTCCAGCGTCTGACTGGCCAGGCTGCTGACGCAAAATTGCCCTGCCTGGGCATTGGCTGCCATGGCAGCGGCGGATTCGCCATGCGGATGATACAGACGCTGATAGGCAAGGGGCGCCAGAATAATCGGGTGCGCCAGTATCTGGCCAAATAACGTGATTGCAGTTTGACCATGCCGGACATCCGCCAGCGGGCGCGGCATGAGCTGAATGGCGTCGAATGCCTGACGATTGGCTTGCAGACTGATGTTGTCGGCGCTACCCTGCTGCAGGTAATGCCAGATTTCAAGCGAGAGTCGTTCTTCAGCGCAGGTCAGATAATCCGCTGCGGTTTGTATGCCTGCCGGGATGGCTGAGAGTTTGGGTAACGGTGCATTCATTTTTATTTTCGTCATTGCGAAAATCCACAGGATTGCAGCAATTCAGTCAACATAAGCAGATTGTACGGCAATGCTATTATCTTCGTTCTGGATTGCTTCCTGCTTTATTTCATGCGCAGTCGCAAAGACGGAATGGGGTGTCGCTGTGAAACTCGGAGAGTTGCAGCAACTTTGCTTTTGGTATTGCCATACTTGCCAGGATGGTCACTTTTGTCATTGCTTTGTCATTGCGAAAATCCACAGGATTGCAGCAATCCAGTCAACATAAGCAGATTGGCGGCTATGCTTTTATCTTCGTTCTGGATTGCTTCCTGCGTTGCTATACCCGTCAAGATCACCACCTTCTTCGTCTTCGCGAGCAGCGAAGCTGCGTGGCGATCCAGTTCTTCTGCTGCGATCGTTGCTGGATTGCTTCGGTACTGCGCTTCTCGCAATGACTGGGAGTACTATTCGCAAAGACAGAGTGGAGTGTCGTCGCACAACGTGGAAAATTGCAGCAACCTAGCGGGTTTATTTTTCAGCTTTCTGCCCACTGGCGCAGCAGGTTGTGGTAAGTACCTGTCAGGTTGACCACCGCTTCGGTTTCACCAATATTCTGGCGCAGTTGCAGCAG
>JACTML010000024.1 GCA_014584635.1 Nitrosomonas eutropha
AACACTGAATACACTGAGTGATTTACAGCGTTTACCTTATTTAGATAAATCGACTATTCGCGCCAATCTGGAGGCACTCAAATCAGATCTGGCACATGGATTAGCTCGCTTTAACACAGGTGGATCAAGTGGTGAGCCATTGGTGTTTTTTATTGGCAGAGAACGTGTGAGCCACGATGTGGCCGCCAAGTGGCGGGCAACGCGCTGGTGGGGCGTGGATATTGGCGATCCGGAAATCGTAGTGTGGGGTTCCCCGATCGAGCTGGGTACGCAAGATACAGTGCGTGTTGTGCGTGATCGTTTATTTCGCAGCAAATTATTGCCAGCATTTGAAATGTCTGATGAGAAGATCGTGCATTTCCTTGAAACAATACGCAAGTTCAGACCCAAGATGTTATTTGGTTATCCTTCCGCATTATCCCATATCGCCAAACATGCAGATAAAACCGGAATAAAGATGCATGATCTAGGCATTCAAGTTGCATTTGTGACATCAGAGCGGTTATACGATGAACAACGTCAACAAATTAGTAGCACGTTTGGTTGCCGGGTGGCAAATGGTTATGGAGGACGGGATGCCGGTTTTATCGCCCACGAATGTCCGGCTGGAAGTATGCACATTACGGCTGAAGATGTCATTGTGGAAGTGATCGATCCTCAGGGCAATGTGCTGCCATACGGAGAAGCGGGTGAAATTGTTGTCACACACCTGGCCAGCAAGGATTTCCCCTTTATTCGTTACAAGACAGGCGATATTGGCGTTCTGGATGACAAACTGTGCGAGTGTGGACGTGGTTTGCCACTGATCAAGGAAATACAGGGCCGCAGTACCGATTTCATTGTGGCCTACGATGGCACCGTGATGCATGGATTGGCATTAATCTATATTTTGCGGGATATGCCGCAAATAAAAACATTCAAAATTATACAAGAAAGCCTGGAGCTGACCCGTGTGCAGATTGTGACTGAAGCTGGTTTGAGTCAGGCGGATATTGATCAGATCACCGCAGCATTTAAAGCCAGGCTGGGACATGGCGTAACGATCGAAATAGAGCAGGTAACAGCCGTTCCAGCGGAAAAATCAGGTAAGTTTCGTTATGTGGTTAGCAAGGTAGCTGCAACCTGAATTAGTCAGCTTGATGCAGAAATGGTATTGGAACTCCCATCCAGAGCAGCGCAACAACTATCAAAGCCACTCCAACACCAATAGTACCAACGATCATACCGGCGAAAATAGTCAAACCATCTTTACTGAGTAATCCGAGCGACATGATAAGGATACCCCAGCCTGGGAGAAAATTAACCAGGGGAACGGGGAGCGCGATGGAAATTGAGAAAATAAATGAAAACAGGCCAATGATGCGCTCCCAAGCATGCGTACTGATATAAGTTAACCGCGGGTGCATATGTTTTTCTATTTTTCTCAGCCAGGGGATGATCCTGTCGATCAGTTTATCCAGTACTTTTTTTCGCATGGCCTTTCGCGCCAGCCATTGAGGAATCCAGGGAGTTTTCATTCCGCACATCATTTGTATCGATAAAATAAAGAGCGGAATAGCAAAAATAGTCGTAAAGCCGGGAGGTGCAGGGATAGGTAAGCAAATTGGCAAGGTAGCAATGGCCAGTAATATGGCAAATCCACGTTCATCCAGGGAAAGCTTGATCTGGTTAACAGTAATTATTTCATTGGTATTTTGTATCACAACCAGTTGTAATAATTCAGACGTGTTTTTTTCTTTGTCCTCCACTACACTCTCCTTGACCGTTTTGTACAGGATACAGATTGTTTTTACCGGATATATTCGTAATAAGGGTAATACTGCGGCAGCAGGCAATTTATCATGACTTCTGCTGTTTCAACGAACTTGCTTGTTGCAGGGCTGCCTGGATTTATCGAAATGTAAAATATTGCGACTGCTGATGACCTGTGGCAATATCGATCAGCTGTCGCGGTAAGTATCAATCATCTTGAACATTATCTCTTTTAGAGGAAAGTCGAGGATATTTTGGAAAAAACTATTGAACAGATATCACTTTATATTCATGACGCCCCAATTTGGCCTTTTACCTTACTGGGTTTGGTTCTGGCTGTGGGTGTGGGAGTAGACCTTGTTAATCGCAGACGTCGCAGAGGGGCTGTAGAATATTACGACTCTGTTTTTCATGAAGAACTGCTTGGTTTGTATCCTGCAGTGACACGCTGGCCGGACGACTTAGCGGCTTATATGCAACCGCGTTTGCCTATTTTGCGCGATGCTTTCGAAGTTTTGAGAAATTTTATTCCACAGAATCAGTTGCGTGAATATAACGCTGCGTGGAACAAGTTCTATCAGTTTTCACGTTCAGGCGGAAGCGAGCAGGGAAATCCATCTGCAGAAACAGCACCGGATTCTGCCGCAGAACAGCCTGATCAGCATCAGCAACAATTAATCTTCCACAAGATGGTTGCAGATTTGTTGGCATATATTGATCAGTTCAGGAAATAATCAGGTTGGTCATATTCTGAAAGATGCCTGGTTTATTGGGCAAATTGTTGATTTGAATCCACCTGTTTATTCTTGAATATATGCATTCATCCCCAGAATGTTTATCAGAAAGAGAAATTAAAATCCTGCCAATTTCCGGTTTTCGCGGCATAAGAGATTTTGCTGATGTTCCCTGGAAAATATATGCGAATGATCCGCTTTGGGTGCCGCCCCTTAAGCTGGAACGATGGTT